>NZ_JDST02000090.1:0-28336 GCF_000584975.1 Candidatus Accumulibacter cognatus
AGGCCGACAGGCTGCTAGGCGCCGCTCTCTTCTACTTCTCGGTTAGCCACTTCGTTGGCGACTGGAAAAAGCTGACGCGTTTGGAAACCGTCGTCCACCTTGAGAGGATCGCCGTAGCGGCGAGCAACTTGGTGCACGAACTCCAGAAAGAGCGCGGTTTGTCGGCGGGCTTCATCGGTTCAAAGGGTGCCCGCTTTGCCCCCGAGCTGAAAGAGCAGCGGCAGTTGACCGACCGCCTGCATGGCGCCTATGAAAATGTGCTTAAGGACACACCGGCGTCCATTTTCTCGACGCGAATCAAGAGTACGCTGTCAGGCACTGCAAGTCGGCTTGGCGAAATGGGCGACAAGCGCAAGGGAATCGATACATTGAGCCTCACCGGGCCGGACTCTTTTGCCTACTACACCTCGACAATCGAACGTCTGATCGGACAGGTCGCAGACTCGACCGCCCAGGCCGACAATGCTACGGCCTCCCGCATGCTCAGTGCCTACACCATGTTCATTAACGCCAAGGAGTACGCGGGCCGCGAACGAGCGACGCTAAATGCGGCGTTTTCCGCCAATACGCCAATGGATCCGGCCCTGTATCGCCGTTTCATTAGCATTGTCGGAGCCCAGGGACTGTACCTGAACTCCTTCGAGACCCTGGCGGAACCCGAATTCGTCCAGGCATGGCAGTCCGTGCTCGAATCCCCGTCGTACAGGGAAGTTGAATCCATGCGCCGGAATGCGCTCGACAAGTTCGCGACCGGTGATTTCGGCATCGAAGCACCGAAATGGTTTGCCACCATCACGACCAAGATCGATGGCATGAAGAGGATCGAGGACCTCATCGTCGCCTCACTAGAGCAACTCGTCACTCGGCTCGAAGGTGGCGCACGTAGCAGTCTCTGGCTTTCCGGCGCCTTGACTGCGCTCGGGATCGGGATTATCGCAGTATTCCTGTTCGCCATCATTGACCTCGTGCGCCGTGTCGACACCGCTGTCAAGGTCGCCGACACAATGGCCGCAGGAGACTTGCGCCAGAGTGTGACCACCGCCGGCCGTGACGAAGTGGGCGCCCTCATGGCGTCCTTCTCCTACCTGTCGAATCGCCTGAACGACATTATTGCCCAGCTGCGCGATTCGGCCGACGGACTTAAGGAATCGGCGCAGCAGGTGTCGGCAACCGCGCAGTTGCTTTCCCAATCATCGTCGGAGCAGGCCTCTGTGGCCGATACGACCAACCACTTGGCAAAAACCTTCTCTGATTCCCTGAAAGAGATAGCATCCAAGGCCACCCTGACCGACCAGCGTGCCCAGGAAGCGAACCATACCGCCAACGACGGCGCCGTCGCCGTACGCGCCACCCTGGCCGCGATGAAAGAAATTGCCGACAAGATCCGCATCGTCGACGACATTGCCTACCAAACTAACCTGCTGGCGCTGAACGCCGCCATTGAGGCCGCCCGAGCCGGTGAACAGGGCAAGGGCTTCGCCGTCGTGGCATCGGAAGTACGTAAACTGGCCGAACGATCGCAGAAAGCCTCTGGCGAGATCAGTCTCCTCGTTTCCGACAACACTGATCTTGCTGACAAGGCAGGGGTCCTGCTTGAGGCAATGTTGCCCGGAATCCGAGAGACCTCCGATCTGGTGCGCGAGATCAATCAGACCTCGGACCAGCAGACCGGTAACGTCACACAGGTCACACAAGCGATGTCCAATCTCAAGCGCTCGACCCAGATGAACGCGTCTGCCGCCAAAGAGTTGGCTGCGACGGCGGAGGAGCTGACGCAGCATGCTTGCCAGCTCGACGAACTGATGACCTACTTCAAAACCCGCACCCAAGAAGATCATCAACCCCGTTGATGACACTCGCCAACCCCGTTAGGCCGCGTAAACAAGTAACCATCCCCCGGCAAGGCCGGGGGCTTTCATGATGTGAGCCGCTGACAGCGGCTAAACAAGGCCACTAACACGACCCTGACTATTTTGCGCCACCTAAAGGTGGAAGATCAACGCCACAGGCTCAATTGATCCAGTCGCTTGCTCTCCTGCTCCTGGTCGCGGATGGAGTCCCGGGTCAACGCTTCGTCTCGACCAACGGTCGAGACGAAGTACTTTCGTGCCCAGAAGCTTTGGCCAATGAAGTTCCTCTGGTGCTCACCGTACACTCGAGCCAGGTGAATCGCGCTCTTGCCCCTGATGTCCCCCACCAAATGCGACACCGCGTACTTCGGGGGAATCGAAATCAGCAGGCGCACGTGATCCTGCATCAGAGGCCCCTCTTCGATCCGGCTCTCCTTCTGCTCAGCCAGTTGCGGAACACTTCCCCGAGGTAGCGACGCAGTGACTCTACAGCGTACGGCGTCGGCACTTCTGGATGAACACTACGTGATATTTGCACTCAGACTTCGAGTGGCTTAGCCTGACCTTAACACACCAATGTCATATTTGGTCGATTATTTGGGGTGCAAAAAATGTAACGCATTGATTTTTAATATAGTGTGTTTTGCTGACGTTTTGTTGTGACATAATATTTTGTCAGAGTCGATTTTTCTCTTGCTTTTGTTGTACGATCGTGGGCATGTTTATTCGAAAGACACGAACCAACAACAAGGCGAACGGCGAGGGGTAATTCACCTATCGGCTGGTGCGTGGCGAGCGCATTGGGGGCAAGGTCCGGCAGATCACCGTGCTAAACCTCGGGAGGAACTTCTCGATCAAGCAGGAGGATTGGCCGGTGCTGTGTCGCCGCATCGAGCAGCTTCTCCATCCCCAGGAGCGGCTCTTGCCCCTTGAATGCTCAAAGCCTATCGAGAGCGCTGCCCAGTGCTACGCTGGGCAACTGGTGATGCGCGCGCCGGCGACCGAGTCCGCGGCTGCCGGCGCCGCGGTACCTATCTACGCAGCTATGCGCTGGCGTTCATCGAAAAAGTCTGCCCGGAGATCGGGGAAGAATACCTCAAGGCGGTGGCGCAGAAGCAGAACGGCAGTGAGTGATTGTGCCGCTGGCGTGCCAGGCCAATGGCAGTCGATCGTAGGAACCGGCCCCAAGCATGTCTGTGCCTCGCCGGCCATCGCGACCCCGGAAGTGATCCATGTAAAATACGCCCTCCAGTGCGCGCCATCGCATCGCCAGAGGCGCCTGCAGGCGTCGGCATCCACCCCAGCGAAAATGACCATGAAACTCCACGAGCAATTGAATCTCCTGACGGTGGACGAATTGAAGCAGAGACGCGATCTGACGCCCATCGGCGACCGCTCGACGCGCAAGGCGGAGATCATCGAGGCGCTCGCCCAGTATCTTCTGGCCGGCGATCTGGGCAGTGTCTGGCAGCGCCTGTCCCAACTGGAAATCGACGCCATCGCCGAGGCGGTCCACCACTGGGGAGGGCGCTTCGATTCGGTGCGCTTCCGGCTCAGGTACGGCCAGGTCCCCGAGTACTTCGGGCGGCGGCGCATCTATTTTTATTCCTGGGGCACGCCAAAGGTCGAACAGCCCAGCGTCCTCAAGCTCTTCTTCTACCATGGCGAGATCCCCGAGGACCTGCTGCCGCGTCTGGCCGGGCTGGCGCCACGGCCGGCCGAGCTGGCGATCACCACCCTGAGCGACGAGGATCTGCCGGCCACCGTTGCCTCGCATGGGGCGGCCGGTGCAGCCGAGCCGCTGCGCCTCGTCGCCACCGAGGCGCTGGTGCGACATGACCTGCCGGCGGTGCTGCGGCTGATAGGGCAGGGCGGCATCGCGGTCGGCCCGAAGACCGGCCTGCCGAGCAGTGCCGCAGTGGCGAAACTGGAGTCGATCCTGCTCGGCGGCGACTGGTACCGGCCGGAAGACGACCTGGGTAGCCAGCGCTGGGCGGGCGGGGCGATCCGTCCAATTCGCCCCTTTGCCTGGCCGCTGCTGCTGCAGGTCGCGGGGCTGGCAAAGCTGGACGGCAGCAAGCTGGCACTGACCGCCCGCGGCAGCAAGGCCCTCTCACAGCCGCTCGAAACGGTCGTCTCGCATCTGTTCGAGCGCTGGCAGGCAAAGGGGGCACCGGACGAACTGCGCCGCGTGGACCTGCTCAAAGGCCAGACCAGCCGATCGGCACAGCTCAGCGCCCTGGCCGATCGCCGTACGGTGATCGCTGGGGCCCTCAAGGATTGCTGTCCCGTCGGCCGCTGGATCTCCCTCGACGAGTTCTTCCGCCAGATGCGGTTTCGCAACCACGATTTCGAGGTCACTTACAACGCCTGGGCCCTGTACTTTTCCGATTCGAACTACGGCAGCCTGGGTCACGAGGGCTTCGGGAGTTTCGAGATCCTGCAGGCGCGCTATATCCTTGCCTATCTCTTCGAGTATCTGGCGACGCTCGGCCTGCTCGACGTCGCCTACACCAGTCCCTACCACGCCAGACCCGACTACCGGGATGTCTGGGGAACCGACGACTTCCTGTTCCTGAGCCGTTACGATGGCCTGCGCTATCTTCGCCTCAATGCCCTCGGCGCTTTTTGCTTCGGATTGACCCCGGACTACCGACCGACTGTCGAGAAGAAGCCGCCGCTACTGGCCACCGGGGCCGACTTCGGTCTGACCCTGCTGCGCGATCCGGAGCCTGCGGAGCGGCTGCTCCTCGAGCGGATCGCCCAGCCCTCGTCTGCCGATCGCTGGCGACTCGACCCGGATGCCCTGCTACGAGCGAGTGCCGATGCCGACGAGCGCGGGCGCATCCGCGACTTCCTCGACACCGCGACCGTTGGCGAGCTGCCGGCGGAGTTTCGCCAATTGCTGGAGAGCGTCGGCGAACGCGCCACCGCGCTCGCCGACGCCGGATCGGCGCGTCTGATCCGCTGCAAGGACGCCGCCATTGCCGCGCTGCTCGCCTCCGACCCAGGCACCGCGCCGCACTGCATGCGTGCCGGCGACCGCCTGGTCTGTGTTCCCGATCCGAAGCTCGCGGCCTTCCGCAAGGGACTCGTCAGGCTCGGCCTGGTGCTGCCCGAAACCCCCAGTGGCTGAGCTGCACGCGCGCTACGAGCGCCTGAGCCCCGACGAGCAACGCATCCTGCGGGTGTTGTCGGTGGTCTGCGAATCGGTCGGGCAGACCGTGCTGCAGCAGATCCTCGACGCCCTTGCCTGGCATGACCAGGCTGGCGCCCCACTGCGTCGCCTGCTGAACAAGACCCTGCGCGAGCGGCTGCTCAGTGATGGCTTGATCGATCTACCGAAGGGCGCTCTGTTCTGTCGTCCCGACCTGCGCGAAACACTGACTCTCGAGACCGTCGCCGACGGAACCTTCGCGGCGATCGTCGAGGCCGCAGAGCGCTGCTTGCCGACGCCGATACGCAACTCCTGGGAAGCGCAGAACGAATTACGCCGCTTGCGGGTGTTGCGCAACGCGCTCTATGGCGGGCGCGCAGACGAGGTCCTGCAACAGCTCGGGGTCGGCCCGGCCGCATCACTGGCCGGGGTTCCCTATCACCAGGTTCGACAACTGTCCGAGGTTTGCCTGTCCCAGCCGGACCCGGCATGGATCTCCGGCCTGGATGCCCGTCTCCAGATCCTGGCCCTCGCCCCGCTGTTGCACCAGACGGCCCTGGAACTGGTTCCACAGCCGGACCACTACGCACTGATGGAGCGCCTGCTGACTCCCTTGGCCGCAACCCGCCCGGACGTGGCCGACGCCCTGGCCGAGCAGTACCTGCTGCGCGGCTGCCTGGACATGGTGCCGGCGCTGCTGGCTGACCGGAGCGACCCCAAGTCGCTGGCCCTACGCGGCTGGCTACACTTTTTACAGGGCGATTACGCCCAGACTCTTGCGAAGATCGAGGCAGCCGAGCTGTCGGAGCGCAAGCTGAGCCGCAAGCGCAACGTCTATACACGTGGTATCGCCGGCGCGCTGTATCTCGTCGCCCTCCTGCACCGCGGCGGCAAGGCCGATTACGAACGGGTGCAGCGGCAGGTGGCCCTCTGTCTACGGGCCAGCGTGACCGACCCCATCGAGCAAGGGTTTCGGGTGCTCGGCGACCTGGCCGCGGTGCTGGCCGGCCAACGCCCATTGGACGACGCCGTCTGGCTGCAGTCCAGCCTGAGCGTGCGCGGCGCATTTCCAAAACTACTCCGCTTCCTGGCACTGCACTGGCTTGGCGAGCGCCCGACAGCGGACGCGCTGCAAGTCCTGGCGACCTGTGCCGAGCAGGCGCTGCAGGCCGGGATCGAATGGTATGCACACGAGGCCGTTGCCCTGCTGGTGGCCTTCGGCTTCGAGGGCGCGACCCCGACCCTGGCGGCACTTGGCGATCCTCCCGCCGGCGTGGTCCTGATGACCGATCTGCTGGCCCCCAGAGCCGCCTGGGAGATTGCCCTCGATGCGCTCAAGGGGCTTGGCAATCAGGCGGACGATCCCGGCAGCGTTGCGCCCGAGGCCGCCGATCTGCGCATGGCCTGGGTATTCGAACTGCACCAGAACGACGCCCTGCTCGAACCCCGCGAGCAGAAGCGCAGCAAACGCGGCGACTGGAGCCAGGGCAGGCCGGTGGCGCTGCAGCGGCTCGCCGAGACCCCCGAAGATTTTCCCTACCTGACGCCCCAGGACCGCGAGATCTGCGCCTGCATCGTCCGCGAGCAGGAAGCGAGCTGGTACGGTGGCTACGCGCGGACCGTTTATCGGATCGACACCGAGCGCGCCCTGCTGGCCGCCGTCGGCCACCCCCTGGTCGTCCGCAACGTGACCACAAATACTCCGGTTGAACTGGTGCGGGCGCTGCCGACGCTGGCGGCGGTGCGGCGCAGCAAGGACTTTCTGGTCAGCATCGAGCCCTTCCCGGCCGAGATCCGGTCGCTGTTGCCGGTCGAGGAGACCCCGCAGCGCATCCGGCTGGTGCAGTTCGATGTCCGGCACCGGGAAATCGCCCGCATTCTCGGCCCGACGGGCCTCAGCGTCCCCAAGGGCGCCGAGCCGCGCTTGCTCGAAGGGCTCACTGCGGTCGCTCCACTGCTGACCGTTCACTCCGACATCGGCGGCGGTGCCGGCGTTGCCGAGACGATCGTCGCCGACCCGCGCCCGCATCTGCACCTGAACGCTTTCGAGGGCGGCCTCGGCCTCGAGTGCTATGTTCACCCCGGTGGTGAAGCTGGCCCGCAGTTCCGACCGGGGCAGGGAGGGGCGACCCTGTTCAGCGAGCGCGACGGTCGCACCCTGCGCTGCTCCCGCGACCTCCGAAGCGAGCTGGCGGCGGCCCGCGCGGTGATCCGCCAATGCTCGGCACTCGCCGGCAACGACGGCTGGAGCTGGCACCTCGACGACCTCGAGCAGGCCCTGAGCGCACTCGAAGAGCTTCATCACCTCGGCGATGCGGTCGTGCTCGACTGGCCGCAAGGCAAGCGCATCAGCCTGGGCAAGGAAACCCAGCTCCGCCAGATGCGTGTCACTCTCCGGCAGCAGGCCGACTGGCTGGCGATCGATGGCGAGCTGACTCTCGACGACGGGCGCGTGCTGGCGATGCGCGAGCTGCTCGAGCGCGCGGCCGCCGCCCAGGGCCGCTTCGTCCGCCTCGGCGAAAACGATTATCTGATTCTCCGCCAGGCCCTGCGTCGGCGCCTGGACAAGCTGCGCGGACTGGTGGCCGACGACGGCCGCTTCCACCCCTTCGCGGCGCCGGCCATCGAGGAGATCATCGATGGCATGGCAGTCGAGGCCGATTCGGCGTGGCGGACGCTGCTCGACCGGCTGGCTGCGCTGCAGGCCCTCGAACCGCCACTCCCCTCGACGCTGCAGGTGGAGCTGCGCGACTACCAGGCCGAAGGCTACCGCTGGCTCGCTCGCCTCGCCCACTGGGGCGCCGGCGCCTGCCTCGCCGACGACATGGGGCTTGGCAAGACGGTCGAGGCGCTGGCCCTGATCGTGTCGCGGGCCGCTGCAGGCCCGACACTGGTGCTGGCGCCGATGTCGGTCTGCGGCAACTGGATCGACGAAGCGCAGCGCTTTGCCCCGACGCTCAAGCCTCTACGTTTCGGCGGCGCCGACCGCGCCGCGCTGCTCGAACAGGCCGGCCCCTTCGACCTCATCGTCTGCAGCTACGGCCTTCTGCAGAGCGAAGGCGAACGCCTCGCCGAAGTGCCGTGGCAGACCATCGTCGCCGACGAAGCGCAGGCGTTCAAGAACGCGCTCACCAAACGCTCGCAGGCGATGATGCGTCTGCGTGGGGCATTTCGCATGATCACCACCGGCACGCCGATCGAGAACCATCTCGGCGAGCTGTGGAACCTCTTCCGCTTCATCAATCCCGGCCTGCTCGGTTCGCTGGAGACCTTCAACCGGCGCTTCGCAATTCCCATCGAGCAGGCCAGGGACGCGAGCGCCCGGCAGCGGCTGCGCCAATTGCTGCGCCCCTTCATTCTGCGCCGCCTGAAGAGCGAGGTCTTGAGCGAGCTGCCCGCGCGCACCGAGATCACCCTGCAGATCGAGCTCGGTAGCGGCGAGAGGGCGCTCTACGAGGCCTTGCGCCAGCAGGCCATCGAACGCCTCGAAGATGCCTCGGAGGCTCACCCCGGCCAGCAGCGCATGCAGCTTCTCGCCGAGATCATGCGTCTGCGTCGCGCCTGCTGCCATCCGCGGCTCGCGCTACCCGACAGCGAACTGCCGAGCGCCAAGCTCGAGTCCTTCGCCGAGATCGTCGACGAACTGCTCGACAATCGTCACAAGGCACTGGTCTTCAGTCAGTTTGTCGATCACCTCAAGCTCCTCAGTAGCCATCTCGATGCCCGTGGCATCCGCTACCAGTATCTCGATGGCTCGACCCCCGAGGCGCAGCGCCGCGCAGCGGTCGCCGCTTTCCAGGCCGGCGAGGGAGATTTGTTCCTGATCAGCCTGCGTGCCGGCGGCGCCGGGCTCAACCTGACCGCCGCCGACTACGTCATCCACATGGATCCCTGGTGGAACCCCGCCGTCGAAGACCAAGCCTCCGACCGCGCCCACCGCATCGGCCAGGAGCGCCCGGTCACGATCTATCGCCTGGTCGCCCAGGACACCATCGAAGAGCGCATCCTGCAACTGCACGCCGGCAAGCGCGACTTGGCCGACGGGCTGCTCGTCGGCACCGAGGACGGCGGCAGGCTGAGCTACGCGGAGATGCTGGCGCTGGTGCGAGGGGGCGAGTGATGCGGGAGGCTGGGCGGGAGGCCTTGCCCTCACTTCCTCCTGCAACGCCACCCGGTGTTGCACATGATGTGTTATTCAGCCTGCCGTCTCTCGACTTCATCCATCTTCTTGGCCAGTTCCTCGGGAGTGAGAATTCCCTTCTGAAAGAGAATGTTTGCGAAAGCGACGATCCAGCGTTCGTAATAGGTGAGTTTGCCGATCATCTCCGCGCCGAGCGACTCGACGCCTCGGCGTTTTTCCTCCGTGCTGATAATCTTATGGAAATCGAGGACATCCGCCAGTGCGTGGCAACGCTTCTCCCAAGGCTCGAGTTCGTGGTCAATGCGTTCGATGCGATCCGCCGGCAAGCCGCCAATGTCATTCGGCAGTGTTTTCAGGAGGTGTTCGGTTTGGCTCATGAATTGATCCGGTGTTCAAGGTTGACTTTGACAACGCCAATCATCGCGTCGCGGGTGACCATGGCGGCGAGTTGTTCCTCGGTAAAACCCTCGGTGCCTGCCGGACGCAGCGGCAATACCAGATAACGCTGGATCGCGGTCGAGTCGCTGACACGAATCTCGACGTCTTCAGGAATCTCGGTGCCGAACTCGGACAAGACTTTCCGCGGTTCCTTGACGGCGCGGGCGCGGTATGGCCTGGCTTTATACCAGTCGGGCGGAAGGCCGAGCACCGGGCGCGGGTAACAGGAACAGAGCGTGCAAACGATGAGATTGTGAACCTTGTCGGTATTCTCCAGAACGATGAGCTGGGTGTCGTCGTAGAAGCTGATGCCCAACTCTTCGCAGGCTGCACGGCCGTTGGTGAGCAGACGAGCCCGAAACCCAGGATCGACCCACGCCCGCGCGACGACTTTCGCACCCAACGCAGGCGTGCGGGAGTCAAGCACTTCGATCTGTCGACGAATCTCGCCGGGAGCGATCAGCTTCTTTTCGATCAGCAGCTCCCGAATGGCCGTCTCCATGATTTCGTAATACTCGGGAGGCGCCTCGTCAGCCGCCGCAGGATGCGGATGGGAATGATCGTGGTCGTCCATATTCAGACCCTTTCCAGCCATGTTTCAAAGACTTCGATGCGCAGACTATCCAGAAGGGAGCCGGCATAGCCAGGCCACAAAGCGGTCAGCGGGATGGCCACGCGAAAATAGTGGCCTTTGGAACCCGCATTGCGCCCAAAACCCTCCTCCTCGTTGTTGACCGCGGGCGGTTCCATCACCGCTTCCACGGTGGCAAGCTTGCCCCGAATGTAGGCCGGTACGCGATAATGCCAGACGGGATAGCGAACCGAGATTCGGACATCGTCGCCTGCCTTGAAAGCGGGTTCCTCACCCAGGGCTTTCACGACATTCAGGCCTGGCGCCGGGAATGGTTTTGGCATGGACGCCTCGTTAAGAAAGGATAGAGAAATAAAGCGTTGTCATCCAAAGTATACGAGTCCCCATCAACCGGCGTCAATCTCGCATGATGATGTGCGTTCGGACAACGCTGAAGCCATGGTCCATATTACCGCTGCTCACCTCATGCTCCGGTGCTTCGCGTAGCTTTTGGACCGTGTCCTAGACGACTGCCACCCGATCGTATCCACCGGCCTTGGCGTTGTGCAGCGCCGTGGCTGCGCGCTTCAGCAGATCGTCAATCGACGTGTCGTCAGCATGGACTTCGCTCACCCCGACACTGACCGTGAACTGGACGGTGCCGTTGTCGCTCGGGATCGATATGCCGGGGATTGCTTTGCGAATTCGTTCGGCGACCAGGACGGCTTCCCGTGCTTTCGTATTGGGCAGCAGAAGCGCGAATTCACCGCCTCCGAGTCTGCCAAGAAGGTCCATGTCACGCAGGCCCTCTTTCGCGGTATTGGCGAAAAGGATCAGGGCCTGGTCGCCAACGGCATGGCCATAACCGTCGTTGATCCGCTGGAAAAAGTCGATATCGAACAACACGACGGTCAGGGGGATCTGCCGGCGACGCGCGCGCGCGACCTCGTCGGTGAGTGTTTCGAAGAAGTGCTGGCGGCTGCTGCTGCCGGTCAGCAGATCGGTCGTTGCCAGGCGCTGTAATTCGGCATCCTGACTGGTGAGCGCCTGCAGCAGGTGTAGCGATCGATAGGCGATGAACGCCAATGGCAGGGTCACTCCCAGTCCCAGCAGGATTACCCAGGCCGTCTGTCTTAGCCAGGCAGCAAGCGCTTCATCGTAGTCTTCCGATACCATGATCACCAGCGGGAAATCGGGCATTGACGAGTAGCTGATGAATTCTCGCGCCCGTGTGCCGAGGCGGGCATCGGGCAGCACCAGGGCCTGCGGCTGCTGCGCGAGATGCTCTCTGAACAAGGCTTCGCTGGCCATCGAGTGGCCGGGCAGTCGGTCATCATGGGGTGCCCTCGCCAGCACCGTGCCGTCGCGCCTGAGCAGAGTAATCGCTCCGCCGGGTTGCAGGCGTTGTTTTTCGTAAGACCGGGTCAGCGTTGGCAGGTCGATCACCGCGAGAAGTACCTGGATGTCGTTCGCCGGATGTTGCAGCGACAGGCTGAGCGGCAGGCCGTCGTGGTCAGCGAGCGGCTTGCGCGTGGGGTTGCCGACAAACAGGCCCGGGCTGTTCAGGGCTCCCTTGAAATAGTCGCGGTCCGCGACATTGGCCAGCGGCCCCTGAGCGGGGTCGAGAATGTCGAACATCTGGCCATCCGCGGCAAGCAGGTAGATATCGATCGACTGGTCGGTTCCGGCACGAAAGGTCTCGATCAATTGTCGGAAGGTCCTGTCGGTGCGGGGATCCAGATCGGGGTTTGCTTGCAGCCAGTGCTCACAACTGGCCAGGAAAGTATCGGCGACGCGAAACTGCTGTCGGGTCTGCTCTTCGACGGCGTGGGTCATGCGTTGCAGAAGCCCGCCGGTGGTGGCAATACTTTCATGGCGATCCGCGACGACCGAGACCATCAGTGCCAACCACAGTGCGCCGACC
Source organism: Candidatus Accumulibacter cognatus (assembly GCF_000584975.1). Lineage (NCBI taxonomy): Bacteria > Pseudomonadati > Pseudomonadota > Betaproteobacteria > Candidatus Accumulibacter > Candidatus Accumulibacter cognatus. The sequence goes on from NZ_JDST02000090.1 coordinate 12,082, forward strand.
AACAACAACGTCACGCCAACGACCATGCGCGGGTTGGCCCATTCCTCAATATGCCTGATGCGCTCGTTTGTCATGCTGCCCGCCAAGGTTGCCGATCGATTGGCCGTATTCTAACAGTCTGCTGACATTATTCGCTTCCGTGCCGCCCACGCAGTATTAGCCGCCATGACCTTACGTGGGCTGCCCGGCAAGAGATATTTTGCCCGCTGCTTGATGTGCAATTCTCGTCAGCGGGACGCCGCCGTCTCTGAATCGGCTTCGTCGCCCTGCACGTCAATGACGCCGGTAAATAACTCGATGGCCGTACGGGCGACCTGGTAGGTGTCGTAATAGACATAGGCGCTGGCGCCAATCGCTCCGAGAACCGGGATCCAGCGCGAAATTCCTCTGCCGATGAGTCGTTGGGAGAGGTGCATGCCGATCTTCAGAGCGACCGACTGGGTCTCGGGACGCGAGGCGAGATGGACGACATGGCGCTTTCCGATCTTGGCAACCAGATCGCGAACGATCTGTGGATCGGTGTGCCGGAACAGGCAATAGAGCATCTCTTCGCGGTTCAAACCGTCGATCTTGCCATAGCAAGCGGCGATATCCGCAACCATCTGTGTCTGGAGTTTCCACAGCGAACGCAGTTCGGGAAGGAGGGTAAGCCAGCCGAGTGGGCCAGGCGGCAGTGTCAGGCTGCCGGCAGTGACGGCAGCCTGTCTGGCTGCCGTGCGGGCGATCGCGCGGGCGTGGTCTTCCGGGTTTTGTTGCCGGTATTCGCGGGTGGCCGGGATTTGGCCAACATAATCCAGAATCGCTTCGGCGATTCTTCGGCTGGCCCGAAGGTTCGATGGGCGTCGTGTAAAGCGTTTGGTTGACATGGTCAGTGCGTTGGCTGCGGTTAATGTGAAAGTCGCGTCAGCGACTCATGAATCGTCCATTTTCCGAACCCGGAAGGAAGGGTGCAGGGGCGCGCCGTTCCCGGCCACCCGGCGCCAGACACTGGCAAGCCAGGGCTGTTGCGCGCACGGCAGGCCGGTCGGGCGGTAATAGTGCTCGAGTTCGACGAAGTCCGCACCCAGCATCCAGCGTCGCCAGGCTGCGAGGTCGTGAAAGACCCCATAGCGTCCGTCATGCCAGCCTTCCTGGTTGTCCCCGCGAGGGTTTGAGCAGAACAGGACGCCGTCGGGCTTGAGGGCGGCATGCAGTTGTCGCAGAACGCGCGGCAATGCCCGGCTGGGGACATGAAACAGCGAGGCATTGGCGAATACCCCGTCGAAATCCCCTGAGGGAAGATCAAGACTCAGGAAATCCTGTTCCCAGACCGTGCAACCCGTGTCGCTGCGTGCCATCTCGACGAAGTTCGCGGCTCCGTCCAGCCCGACAGCCCGATGACCGAGGCGGGTAAAGGCCTTGAGGTCGCGGCCCGGGCCGCAGCCGAAGTCGAGAATCGTGAAGGGTGGCTGGCCACGGATGTGGCGCAGGAGCGCGGCGATGTTCTGACTCACGTCGTGGTTGCGGGTGCCTTCGCGAAAGTCTTCGGCACATTGCTGGTAATGGGCGAGTGTCCGGGCAGTGATTTGTTCGAGTGTGGGGGTAAATGATGGCATGGTCGTGGCCGGTGACTGAACGGGTCTGCGCAGGATGGTCCTAGAGGGGATGGTAAACCCATTGCGTGCGGATACTCCACGATGAATTGCAGATTCATGCCAAAGTGGCGTCAGTGACTCACTAACTCACTAATCTCCCCTCTCCTGCTGGCGTGAAGTGGTCGGAGAAAGGGGGAAACAACTTTCATCATCTCGAGGGCCTGGAAAAGTGATGACCGTTAGCACGCGGCTGCGGCGACAATCGCCACCAGATCGGAATCTTGCTGGCCTTGGTCGCTTTCCACGGTAGAATTTTGCGGCTGGAAAGGTGGCCGTTAGAAAGGTGGCCGCTATAATGTCGCAAGCGTGGACAATCGTTCGCGGATGTGCCAATCTCGCCCACTCGGCATATCAGGCCCTGCTGCTGGCCTGATTCCGCCATCGTCAGCCAAGCTTTCCCGATGATGATCCGATTCCAATCCGACACCTCTTGTTTGCATGTTTGACGATCAGTTGCAGGCTCGCCAGCGCCTTCGCCGCCTTCGCCGTATACGGGAATCCGAGGCGGGTGTAGCGACGCAATTACGGCGCATTGTCCTGCGTATCGTATGGGCGGGCATAGCAGTGTTGGCGTTGACCATTGTCGGGATACTCGGTTTCTATCGGATTGCCGGTGACAACGGGAACTGGTCCGATGCGGTATATATGACCCTGATCAGCATCTCGACGGTGGGTTATGGCGAGATTGTCCCTCTCCATTCGCTTCAGGATCGCCTTTTCGCTGGTTTCATTGCCATTTCTGGCCTGGGCGCGCTGACCTTCCTGTTCACCAGCCTGTCCGTGTTTTTCCTTGAGAAGGATCTGGATTATTCCCTGCGGAGACGACGGATGGAAAATAGCATTCATAAGCTACGGCAGCATTTCATCATTTGCGGTTTCGGGCGGGTCGGCCGTAGCGTCGGTCGCGAACTGCATAATACCGGCCGGCATTTCGTCGCCATCGACATCGAAGTGGAGCGTTTCGAGGAGAACCTCGACAAATTTCCCGCACTGCTCTATCTGCATGGCGATGCTTCCGACGATGATCTGATGGAGGCAGCAGATATCGAGGATGCCCGCGGCCTGTTTGCCGTCACCGGTGACGATTCACGCAATCTGATGATCATCATTACCGCCAGACAACTCAACCCGCGCTTGCGCATCGTGGCTCGCGCCCAGGAACTGCGAAATGTCGAAAAAATGCGCAAGGCGGGTGCCGACGCGGTGATTTCTCCGGATTTCACAGGCGGCATTCGCCTGGCGTCAGCGATGGTCCGGCCGCACGTCGTCGGCTTTCTCGACGAGATGATCCGGTCGGACAAGAACGTGCGTGTCGAAGAGGTTCCGGTGCCTGCCAATTTCCCGCAGACTCGTGTCGGCGACCTGCGTCTGCGCAGCCCGGACTATATCCTGTTGGCGGTACGCGAGCAGGATGGTGCCTGGATATTCAATCCTAAGGTTGATGACATCATCCACGCTGGCAGCATCATCATCGCTCTGGCCAATCCTTCGGGACGTGCACAACTCAAGGCACATCTGATCGAAAAGATGTCCTAATTTTCTTTCTCCAACATGAGGGTTGGCGATGGCCACCGAAACTGAAATCAAGCTGTCCCTGTCGGCTCGCACTGCGAGTGCGTTGGCCAAGCAAGCCATGTTGAGCAACATCGAGCGACGTCGGCAACTGCTGATCAATACTTATTACGATACCCATGACAAGCGCCTGCGGCGCGAGCGGATGGTCGTTCGACACCGTCAGAAGGGCCGGCAGTGGCTGCTGACCGTCAAGACTGCGCCGATGCTTACCGCCGGACTGGCGCAGCGTAGCGAGTGGGAAGTTCACAGCCGGCCCGGAGAGTTCGATTTTTCGCATTTGGATGGCAGTGTCCGCGAGTTGCTCGAATCGCTTCGGGAGAGTCTTCAACCCGCTTTTACAACCCACTTCATGCGCCACACCTGGCTGCTGGAACCGCGCGCGGGGGTGCGCATCGAACTGGCACTGGACCGCGGCTGGATCGAGGCGCGGGGGCAACGCCAGACGATCCGAGAGATCGAACTGGAACTGCTCGACGGAACGGTCAGCGATTTGTTCGCCGTGGCCGCTGAGTTGCAGGCCAGCCTGCCGCTGCACCCAGCAGCCAGCAGCAAGGCCGAGCGTGCCTACCGTCTGCTGGACGACCTGCCGCTGACGGCGGTAAAAGCACTGCCCGTGCCGACCGACGCCGCCATGTCGAGCATCGAAGCCTTTCGCCTGATCGCCCTGTCCTGCCTGAACCATCTGCAATACAACGAAGCCGGTGTCTGCCAGAGCGACGAGCCCGAGTTCGTTCATCAGGCGCGCGTCGCCATCCGTCGGCTACGATCGGCGATGCGTCTCTGGCAGTCACGGTTGCCAGAGAATTTCGTGACCCGTTTCGATCCACTCTGGCAGGAACTGGCGAACAAATTGGGTGAAACCCGCAACTGGGATGTCTTCATTGCGGAAACTTTGCCTGCACTAGCCGATGCTCTGCCTGGCAGGGTCGAGGTCGAGCGGCTGTCGAGCCATGCCCTGAGGCGCTGTGCGAACAGTCGCCAGGCGAGCAGAAGCGCGCTCAAGTCGGTAGCGTATTCGCGTCTTTTGATCGATTTCAGTGCCGCCACCCAGGCCCTGCCGGATGATGCCGCCGGGTCGCTCGCACACTTCGTCCCACGTTGCCTCAACAAGCGCGCCAGGCGCGTCCAGGAACGCGCCGCGGCTGCGCTGGGAACGGATGATGATGCGGCTCGTCACCGCCTGCGCGTCGCGTTCAAGCAACTGCGCTACGCAGTCGAGTTCTTTACCCCGATTCTGGCCGGCCCGCTGCTGGCGAATTACCACCAGTCGGCCAGTGACCTGCAGGACTTGCTCGGGCGTCTCAACGACCTGGCGGTCGCTTCGCAACTCGCTGCCGATGCGCCAACTGCTGGTCAAGGACAGGGGATTGCAGACTGGCTGGCGGCCCAGACCGATTCGTTGCTACCGGAATTCGCCAAGCGACTCAACGATTTTCAGCAACAGCCGGTACCCTGGAAAGCCGGGTAGACGACTCGTGAAGATTTATTCGCGCCGGCTGGGAGGCCGGTGCGCCGCCAGAGCTTGTCGCTGTACGGCTGTGCCGGCAGCGAATGGGGCGACGCTGGCTGGGGCGCTGTCCGGCAGGATGGCTGTTCGGCTACAATTTGTAAATCCAGCTGGCAATCACAAAGTAGTTGAGAACACCGAGAATGTCGATGGCGGTAGTCACGAACGGACCGGTGGCAACCGCCGGGTCCACCTTCAGGCGCTGAAAGATCATCGGCAGGAGCACGGCCAGCAAGGCTGCGCCAGTCATGTTGCCGAGGATCGTCAGACCGACCACCTGCCCAAGACTGAGGCTGTCGTACATCAGGTAGCCGTAGGTGGCCAGGATCACGCCGTAGAAACCACCGAGCAGCAGACCGACGCGCAACTCCTTGAGCACCAGTGGCACGGTATCGCGGATGTCGATCGCACCGGTCGCCAGGCCACGTACCGCGACGGTAGCCGATTGCACACCGACGTTGCCGGCCATGCCCATGACCACTGGCAGGAAGGCGCTCAATACCAGTACCTCACCGAGAATCGCTTCATATCGCCCGATTACCGCGGTCGCCGCGAGACCGCCGATGAACGCGGCGAGCAGCCAGGGCAGACGGATACCCGCGATCTTGAAGGCCGAGTGGGTGAGCGTTTCCGACTCGCTGGTACCGGCCATTTTCAGCATGTCGCGCGTCGTCTCTTCCTCAAGGACATCGATGACGTCATCGACCGTGACCATTCCGACCAACACATTCTCCTCGTCGACCACCGGTACGGCCAGCAGGTGATACTTTTCGACCAGCATGGCGACGGTGGTCTGGTCGGCATCCGTGGTGACCTTCATCACGCGCCGGTTCATGACCTTGTCGAGAGGCGTTCCCGGTCGGGCCAGCAGCAACTGCCGCAACGACACGACACCGACCAGCCGCCCTGCTTCATCGGTCAGATAGAGATAGAAAACCATCTCGACGTCTTCGCGGCCGCGAATGTTTTCGATCGCTTCTTCGACCATCAGGGTGTGCGGGAGCGAGAAAAAGTCGGTGGTCATGATGCCGCCAGCGCTGTTCGGGTCGTACTGGAGCAGGCTTTCGACTTCATCCTTGCTTTCCCGGTCGAGCAAGGCCATCAGTTGCGCCCGTTGATCTTCGGGCAAATCCCCGACGAGGTCGGCCAGATCGTCCGGCGCCACGTGTTGCAGGACCGCCGCCAGCTGTTCGATTGGCGACTCGGTCATCACCTCCGTACGCAGGCTAGGCGACAACTGGCTGAAGACTTCAGCCGCCATGGCCGTGTCGCTGATCGTGTAGAAGATGTCCACCACATGCTCTAGGGGCAACTCGTCGAGGATCGATGCCATGTCAGCCGGGTGAAGCCTGGAGATCACCTTCTGCAGCGACGCCTTGGCATTGCGGTGATACAGTCGGTCGATGGTTTCGACGAGTCGCTTCTTCCGGGTGTTGTAGGCGGCAGAGGCAACCGGCTTGGTTTCGACATTGATTTGCATGACAGTTCCCCCCGATATGCAGTGTGTATGATTGATCGTCAAACCCGGCAGTCTACCCGGAGGTTGTTCATTGGTCCATCAATTAGTCAGAATAGAGGGCGGGGCGGTTGTACCTCAACCGGTTCGACCGGGTAGCACCTCGTGCAGCAGTCCGGCGGCATTGCGGATCATTTGCTCGGTGGTCTGCCAGTCGACACAGGCGTCAGTGACCGAACAGCCATATTTGAGTTGCGAGAGATCTTCCGGGATCGCCTGGTTGCCGGCGACGATATTTGACTCGATCATCATTCCGACCAAAGACTGATTGCCGAGCCGGACCTGGTTGACGGCATCAGCCATCACCAGCGGCTGCCACTCATGCTTCTTGTAGCTATTGGCGTGCGAACAGTCGACCACGATGTTGATGGGCAGACCCGCCTTGCGCAGCGCCTGCTCGGTGATCTGCACGCTGACCGTATCGTAGTTGGGACGCCCGTCGCCGCCGCGCAGAACCAGGTGACCATAACGGTTGCCGCGTGTACGAACGATGGCCGTGCGCCCCTGGGCGTTGATGCCCAGGAAGCTGTGTGGCCGTGCAGCCGAGAGGATGGCATTGACGGCAATGCCGATATCGCCGTTGGTGCCGTTCTTGAAGCCGACCGGGGTCGACAGCCCCGACGATATCTCCCGATGCGTTTGCGATTCGGTGGTGCGCGCGCCGATCGCTGTCCAGGAGATCAGGTCGCCAAGATACTGCGGCGCGATCGGGTCGAGCGCCTCGGTGCCGGCGGGCAGGCCGAGTTCGGCAAGCTTGAGGAGAAATTCGCGGGCCTTCAGCATTCCCTGGTCGACACGGAAGGAATCGTCCATATCCGGGTCATTGATATAGCCTTTCCAGCCGGTGGTCGTGCGCGGCTTCTCGAAATAGACGCGCATCACCAGGTAGAGCGTCTCGCTGACCTCATCGGCGAGAGCCTTCAAACGTTGCGCATAGTCCAGTCCGGCGATCGGATCATGGATCGAGCACGGACCGACGACGACAAAGAGGCGCGGGTCGCTGCGGTCGAGAATGTTGCGCAAGACCTCCCGGCCGCGCATGACCAAGCGGGCAGCGCTTGTCGAGAGAGGCAGTTGGGCGTGAATTTCCTCCGGCGAAGGCATGGGGTCGAAGGCGGTAACGTTGATGTTGTCGATGTCAAAGGTGGTCATGGGTTTGCCTGCGTGCTCAGTTGATGAATGATGTCCTTGACCGCGGCAACGCGGTCGCCAAGGCTCGTGCAGTGGCGTTTGAGAATCAGCTTGTCCTGTCCAGCCAAGCGGTAGTTGCGGTCCTTCTGGATCAAATGGATGATGCGCATCGGATCGATCGGCGGCTTGGCTTCAAACTGTACGACGATCTGCTCGGCGTTGGCGTCGAGCTTGCTGATCCCGAGAGGCCTGCAGAGCAGGCGCAGTCGGTGGCTGTCGAGCAGAGCGCGAGCCTGTGATGGCAATGCTCCGAAGCGATCGATCAGCTCTTCCTGCAGGTCGGCCAGGGCCTCCGCGGTCACGCAGTCGGCAAGGCGCTTGTAAAGCGTCAGCCTTTCGTGGACGTCGGGAGCGTAGTCGTCGGGGAGCAGGGCGGGCGTGTGCAGCTTGATTTCGGTGGTGATCGCCAATGGCTGCATCAGGTCTGGCTCCTTGCCCAGTTTGAGCGCTGCGACGGCGCGATTGAGCATCTCGGTGAACAGGTTGAAACCGACTTCCTGCATTTCCCCGGACTGGTTGGCACCGAGCACCTCGCCAGCACCACGGATTTCGAGGTCGTGCATCGCCAGATAGAAACCGGCACCGAGTTCGTCCATCATCTGGATCGCCTCCAGACGCTGCCTGGCCTGCTTGTTGAGCGCTGCCTCGTCGTGCGTCAGAAGATAGGCGTAGGCCTGATGGTGCGAGCGTCCGACCCGGCCGCGTAACTGATGCAACTGGGCGAGACCGAATTTTTCGGCACGGTTGATGATGATGGTATTGGCGTGCGGGTTGTCGATGCCGGTTTCGATGATCGTAGTGCACAGCAGCAGATTGGCCCGTTGTTGCGTGAAGTCGCGCATCACCCTTTCCAGATCGCGCTCATTCATCTGGCCGTGGCCGACGACGATGCGAGCTTCGGGCAATAGCTTGGCGAGCTTGTCGCGCATGTTCCCGATGGTGTCGACTTCGTTGTGCAGGAAATAGACTTGCCCACCGCGCTTGAATTCTCGCAACAGTGCTTCACGTATGACGCCGTCGGAATATCGGTTGACGAAGGTCTTGATCGCCAGGCGTTTCTGCGGCGCGGTGGCGATCACCGAAAAGTCGCGCAGGCCTTCAAGCGACATCGCGAGCGTGCGCGGGATCGGTGTTGCGGTCAGGGTCAGCACGTCGACCTCGGCACGCAGCGCTTTCAGCGTTTCCTTCTGGCGGACGCCAAAGCGGTGTTCCTCATCAATGATGACTAGCCCGAGACGGCTGAAACGCACGTCTTTTTGCAGCAGCCTGTGTGTTCCGATGACGATATCGAGCCTGCCGTCGCCCAGTTCCTGAAGGGCCTGTGCCGCTTCCTTTCCGGTCTTGAAACGAGAGAGTTCGGCGATTCTGACTGGCCAGTCGGCAAAACGGTCGCTGAAAGTCTGGAAATGTTGTTCGCAGAGCAGGGTCGTCGGGCAGAGAACGGCAACCTGCCGGCCTCCGGCGACTGCGCAGAAAGCAGCTCGCAAGGCTACCTCGGTCTTGCCGAAGCCGACGTCGCCACAGACCAGGCGGTCCATCGGCCGGCCTGATTTCATGTCCTCGATGACTGCAGCGATGGCTGTGGCCTGGTCAGGCGTTTCTTCGAAACCGAAACCGTCTGCGAAAGCGTCATAGTCATGGGTCGTGAACTCGCAGGCATGGCCCTGTCTGGCCGATCGCAGGGCATAGAGCGCGAGGAGTTCTGCGGCGGTGTCGCGAGCCTGCAGGGCGGCACAGCGCTTGGCTTTTTCCCATTGCTGAGAGCCGAGGGTATGCAATGGTGCCGTATCCGGGTCGGAGCCAGAGTAGCGCGCGATGACGTGTAGCTGCGATACGGGGACATAGAGCCTGGCATCGCCGGCGTAGTGCAGTTCGAGGAACTCCATCTCGCCTTCGCCCAGATCAAGGTGGACCAGGCCCCGATAACGTCCGATGCCGTGTTGCTCATGCACGACCGGCGAACCTACCTTCAATTCTGTGAGATCCCGCAGCCAGTTGTCGACCGACGCCCTGCGCTGAGCCACGTGGCGAGTTCGCCGCGACGGACTGTCGGCGTACAGCTCGGCTTCGGTGACGATCGCTAGTTGGGCGAGCTGGAAGCCGTCATGCAGCGGGCCAACCGCCAGCGACAAGCGGCTTTCGGTGGCAAGGAAGTCGCTGAAACTGGCGCTCGCCTGTGGTTTCAGGCCATATTCCGAGAACAGTCCGGATAAGGTTTCACGGCGCCCGGCGGTTTCTGCAAGCAACAGCACACGGCCGGGAAAAGCAGCGAGAAAGGCCTGCAGACGACCGAGCGGGTTGTCAGCGCGGCGGTCGATGGCCAGCGCAGGCAGGCCGCGTGCCGGCCCTTCATGGTCGGCCTTCAAGTCGATTCGGGCGTAGGCCTTGGCGGCAATGAAGAACGGTTCTTCGGCCAGGAAGAGATCGGCCGGTGGCAGCAGCGGGCGGCTACGGTCGCCCGCGAGCATGGTGTAGCGCGACTGTGCCTCGTGCCAGAAGTCCCGGATCGCTGCCGGCACCGTGCTGTACAGGCAAAGTACGGTGTGGCGTGGCAGGTAGTCGAAAAGGGTGGCCGTTTCCTCGAAGAAAAGGGGTAGCCAGTACTCGATGCCGGCCGCCGCGAGGCCATTCGAGACGTCCTTGTAGATCCCCGCGCGACCAGGGTCGCCTTCGAAAATCTCCCGAAAGCGCTGGCGGAAACGGGTGCGACCCGTGTTGTCGAGCGGAAACTCGCGTGCCGGGAGCAGGCGCACTTCCGGTACGGGATAGAGTGTGCGCTGGTTGTCGACGTCGAAAGTCTTGATGCTTTCGATCTCGTTGTCGAAGAGGTCGAGGCGGAAAGGCAGTGGCGAGCCCATCGGGAAGAGATCGACGAGACCGCCACGGATCGCGTACTCGCCCGGTGCCACGACTTGCGTGACCAACGTGTAACCGGCCAGGGTCATCTGGGCGCGGAACTGTTCCGGGTCGAGCTTCTCACCCTGTTTGAGGAAGAAAGTGTAGGCCGCCAGGTAGGCCGGCGGTGCGAGACGGTAGACCGCCGTGCCGGCAGGGACCAGCAGCACGTCACATTCACCGCGCATGACTGCATAGAGCGTTGCCAGTCGCTCGGAAACCAGGTCGTGGTGTGGAGAGAAGCTGTCGTAGGGCAGGGTTTCCCAGTCGGGTAGCAGGCGGACACGCAGATGAGCCGCGAACCAGGGGATTTCCTGCAGCAGACGGTGTGCGTCGCCGGCGCTGGCAGTGAGCACCGCCAGCATACGCCGCTCGCTGCCAGTACTCGCTTCCGAGGCTGACTGGGCGATCAGGAGGGCATCAGCAGAGCCTGCAGGAAACTGAAGCCTTTCGCCGATTTCGGGTAATGGCGATCGGGGAAGCGGAAATGACAAGGAATGCGACTCGCGACTCGGCTTCTGAAATGGGTGGGTCTGCCCATGCCGATCAGGGCTGGGCGGCGAAGGGCGGAATTATAGCCGATCAGGCCGGCTGATCGGCCGTCTTGATCGACATTTGCACTGCACTGTTTACAGCCGTCGTGGCCAGCAACGAACGGGGGCTCGTTGCCTGCTCTGGCACGCATCAGTGGCCTACAGCTTCGAGGGTTGCGCAGAGCGCGCTGAAGAACTGGGATGAACCACAACGAATCGAGTAATCGGCAACGTCCGACAAGGGCGTCGGGTGCGGATTGACTTCCACCACCACGGCACCGGCGCTTTTCGCCCACAGCGGCAGGCGGGCGGCGGGTTGTACGGTGAATGATGTGCCGACACAGAAGAATACATCGGCCTTGAGGCTGGATCTCTCGGCAGCGGTGAAGACGCTTTCATCAAGCGTTTCACCGAACATCACCAGATCGGGTCGAACCGGCGCTCCGCAAGCCGGGCAGGCGTAAGGTTCAAGGGCGTCTCGATTCCAGCTGGCGACAAATCCGCAGTGCCGGTGACAACGCACCCGGTGGATGGTGCCATGCACTTCGAGGACGTGCCGGTTCCCGGCGCGCACGTGATAGCCATCGATATTCTGGGTAATCACGGTGAATTGTTGTGCCGAGCAGATTTCGTCCAGGCGGGCGATCGCGTGATGGCCGGCATTCGGATGCCTTTCATCGACCAGATTCCGCAGTTGCAGCAGCCAGCTCCAGGCACGTTGCGGATTGCGCAGAAATCCTTCAATGCTGGCGACTTCGTCCGGGTCGACGTTATTCCACAGGCCGGTTGCCCCGTCGCGGAACGTCGGAATGCCACTATCGGCGGAAAGCCCTGCACCCGAAAAAACGACGACTTCGCTCGCCTCGCGCAGGAGCGAAGCGATTGATTCCAGATTCTGCATGAGCATCTCCATCGTCAAAGCTGGCAGCGATTGTCGCATGTTCAGCGGAGCGACGTCATCGCGGTTACTGAAGCACGCCTGGCGCCGCCATCGGGCCTAGATCGTTGTATAAATGCCACACAATGCCAGGCCAATGCTTGAAGCAAATCAAGTTTGTATGCTTAAATCTCCTGACTGCGCAAAAATCGCATCGCGTTACACGCATTCGGACCTAACAGAGATTACTCGAGGAGGAACATCTTGAAATCGAAAATCATTACTACCCTGCTGGCCTCTATCGGCCTCTTTGCGGCGGCTGGCTCCGTGCAAGCTCAAACCGCCAATGATCGCGTCTACGTGATCGACCAACGCGGTGAAGTCGTGGTCAGCGGTACCGGCCTTTGCTGGCGCACCGGCTTCTGGACCCCGGCTGCGGCCGCCAAGGACCCGGCCGGCTGCAAGTGCGACAAGGATCTGCTGCCGAAGGAAGTCTGCGAACCGGCTGTCGCCAAGGCTGCGCCAGGTGCCGCCGCGCCGCCGGCGAGCAAGCCTTCGGCCGACAAGATCACGGTTGCTGCCGACGCGCTGTTCGACTTCGACAAGGCGACCTTGCGTCCGGAAGGCAAGGCTAAGCTGGATGAAGTGGTCGCAAAGTCCAAGGCGATCAATCTGGAACTGATCACGGCCACCGGCCATACCGACCGTTTCGGTTCCGACGCCTACAACCAGAAACTCTCCGAGAAGCGCGCTGCCGCGGTCAAGACCTACCTGGTCAGCAAGGGGATCGCAGCCAACCTCGTCATCACCGCTGGCAAGGGCAAGACGCAACCGGTCACCAAGCCTGATCAGTGCCCAGGTCCGAAGAGCAAGAAGACCATCGCCTGCCTGCAGCCTGACCGGCGTGTCGATATCGAAGTCATCGGCAACAAGTAATTCCGGCGAAATGCCTCCGAAAACCCCGCTCTGGCGGGGTTTTTTTTAGGTCTTTCGAATGTCAGTGCGATGACCATGCCCTTGCCGCCCGTCGACCTCGTCATCGAGGCACGCTGGATCGTTCCCGTCGATCCAGCCGATCTGGTTCTCGAAAACCATGCCGTGGTCGTCGATCACGGCCGCATCATCGACCTCCTCCCGCAGAACGAGGTGGCGGATCGCTTTGCACCACGCGCACGCAAGCGCCTGGCGCAGCACGTGCTGATTCCGGGACTCATCAATTTGCACACCCATGCCGCGATGAGTCTGCTGCGCGGTCTGGCCGATGACCTGCCCCTGATGCAGTGGCTACGGGAGCATGTCTGGCCAGCCGAGGCGAGGCATGTCTCGGCACAGTTTGTCCATGACGGTACGCTGCTGGCCTGCGCCGAGATGCTGCGTGGCGGCATCACCTGTTTCAACGATATGTATTTCTTCCCGAGGGCCGCCGCCGAGGCGGCGCTCGCTACGGGAATGCGCGCCGCGATCGGCCTCATCACCGTCGACTTTCCAAGCAACTATGCGGCGGATGCGGACGATTATCTGGACAAAGGGCTGGCCGTCCGGGACCAGTTGCTGGAGGAACCGCTGCTGTCTTTCTGCCTTGCCCCGCATGCCCCCTACACCGTTGGCGAGCGGAGCTTTGCCAGGGTGCTGACCCTGGCCGAACAGATCGAACTGCCGATTCATCTCCATCTGCATGAAACTGCTCAGGAAATAGACGATAGCCTGCAGCGCTTCGGGGTGCGCCCAATCGAACGTCTCGGCCGCCTCGGTCTTCTCAGTCCGGCCCTGATCGCCGTGCACGCCGTGCACCTGAATGGCCATGAAATCGAACTGCTGGCGCAGCACGGCTGTTCCGTGGCACATTGTCCCAGTTCCAATCTCAAGCTTGCCAGTGGCATTGCTCCGATTACGGAACTGTCCGCCCGGGGCGTCAACATCGGTCTGGGTACAGACGGTGCGGCGAGCAACAACCGCCTCGACATCTTTCAGGAGATGCGTCTGGCTGCCCTGCTCGCCAAGGAACAGAGCGGGCGCGCCGATGCCATCAATGCTCATCGGGTATTGCGCATGGCGACTCTTGGCGGCGCCCGCGCGCTCGGTCTCGACGCCTGTATCGGCTCGATCAGCCGCGGCAAAGCGGCCGACTTATGCGCTGTCAGACTGGACGATGTCGCCCTCGTTCCCTGTTACGATCCGGTTTCACATCTCAGCTACGTGCTAGGCCGTGAGCATGTTTCCGAGGTTTGGGTGGCGGGCCGGATGCGCGTTGAAAACGGGCAACTGGTTGATAACAACGAAATTGGATTGATAAAACGGGCCCTCTTGTGGCAGAATAAAATTCGTCCGTGATGAGTTCGGTCAACAACGAGGCGTCAATAGGCCATGCGGACCACGCCCGCAGGCTTCAACTAACGAGGGGAACCTAGATGAACAGAACCGCAAAATACTCCATGATGGCCTTGCTCACCGCCGCCACGGTCGGCTTTGGCGCCTCGCTTGCTCATGCACAGACTTCGATTCCCCTGGACCGGGTATACGTCATCGACCAACGCGGTGAAGTCGTGATGAGCGGCGCCGGACTCTGCTGGCGCACCGGTTTCTGGACCCCGGCTGCGGCGGCCAACGATCCGGCGGGTTGCAAGTGCGACAAGGATCTGCTGCCCAAGGAGGTCTGCGAGCCGGCCGTTGCCAAAGCTGCGCCGGGCGCGGCCGCACCGGCGCCAGGCAAGCCCGCGGGCGACAAGATCACGGTTGCCGCCGACGCGCTGTTCGATTTCGACAAGGCGACGCTGCGTCCCGAAGGCAAGGCCAAGCTTGACGACGTGGTCGCCAAGTCCAAGGCCATCAAACTCGAAGTGATCATTGCCGTTGGCCATACCGACCGCTTTGGTTCCGACGCCTATAATCAGAAACTGTCCGAGAAGCGTGCCGCCGCGGTCAAGGCCTATCTGGTCAGCAAGGGCATCGAGGCCAACCGCGTTTACACCGAAGGCAAGGGCAAGAAGAATCCGGTCACCAAGCCAGATCAGTGCCCAGGTCCGAAGAGCAAGAAGACGATTGCTTGCCTGCAGCCTGACCGTCGTGTCGATATCGAACTCATCGGCACCAAGTAATCCCTGCCTGTGTTTTCCGGAAGCCCTGCTTTTGCAGGGCTTTTTTCTTTTACGTGATGGTTACCCGAGGTGCCATGATCAACGCCGACCAGAGCGAACTCGAGAAATTCAGCCAGCTTGCGCATCGCTGGTGGGATCCGGGCAGCGATTTCAAGCCCCTGCACGACATCAACCCACTGCGTCTGGATTGGATCGACGACCAGTGCACACTCGCCGGCAAGCGCGTGCTTGACGTCGGTTGTGGTGGCGGCTTGCTCTCCGAAGGGATGTGCGAAAGAGGTGCGGCAGTGACCGGTATCGATCTTTCGGAGAAGGCGCTGAGCGTGGCCCGCCTGCACCTGCTCGAAAGCGGGCAGGTGGTCGAGTATCGCAAGATCGCGGCCGAAGAACTCGCTGCCCAGGAGTGCAGCAGTTACGACGTTGTCACCTGTCTGGAGATGCTCGAACACGTTCCCGATCCATCCAGCACGATTGCCGCTTGTGCTGCACTGGTCAAGCCTGGCGGGCATGTATTCTTTTCGACCATCAACCGCAATCCGAAGGCCTACCTGTTGGCGGTGATCGGCGCAGAGTATGTCCTGCGCATGCTGCCCAGGGGTACTCACGATTACGCCAGATTCATCAAGCCATCGGAACTTCTGCGCTGGGCCAGGAGTGTTGGTCTCGATGCGCTTGACTTGCGCGGGATGACCTACAATCCCTTGACGGGACGGTATTCTCTCGGCCGTGACTGCGACGTCAATTACTTGCTGCACACTGTGAAGAATGTTTGAAGCGGTCCTGTTCGACCTTGACGGAACTTTTGCCGATACCGCTCCGGATCTGGCGGCGGCACTCAACCGCTTGCGCTCTGATCTCGGCTTGGCAGCGCTTCCGGCGGCCCGCTTGCGTTCCCTCACTTCGCAGGGTGCCCGGGGCATGCTGAAGGCGGGGCTCGACATGCAGCAGGGCGATCCGGACTATGCGGAGTTCCATGATCGCTTCCTGCTATCACTCGCGGTGGAGAATTGAGGAAGCCTTTAAACGGATCCAGCACCGTCTCGGTTTCGAACATCTCTCGGGCATGTCCTGGTTGGCGGCACAACAAGACTTCGGCGCCAAGATCCTTTGCGACAAGCTCAATGCTCTGGCTGTCTATGCCGCCAGCGAACTCCTGGATCCCCACATCCGCGCACACTATCTGATCAACCGGGGCGACACCTTCTGTCGCCTCAAGCGTACTCTCGGGCGCTGGATCCACCAGGACCAGGGCGCTCACGACAACGTCGTCTCCGTCTTCGAACAGCTCATCAAGAACCTCGTCCAGATAAAACCTGAGCGATCATACCCCCCGAAACTCCTATCGAAAACAGCACGCATCTCATGCCCACAAGGGTAAAGCATGACTCTGTTCTGATACGTTAAGAGTATTGATAACGTCAGTTCGGGATAA
>NZ_JDST02000091.1:0-27668 GCF_000584975.1 Candidatus Accumulibacter cognatus
AAGTCCGACAAGCTGCTAGGCTCCCGCGGCGAGGCGCGTTGCTAAGTGTTTCATACCGAATTGCTAATAATTTACTAAAGGGCGCCGGAACGTGGGCGCGAGCTAAGCTTGTAGAATCCACCCAACCTTCCTGATTGAGACATTTGCTGGTTGCCGCCATGCTCCCAACGAAAGCCAACCCCCCTCTGCTGGATGCCGCGCAAGCCGCGTTTCTGGGCGGCCCGGTAGCGATCAACGTGGCGTCCCACGACGCTGCCCGGGTGCCTTCCATCGCCCGGGCCTTCGGCTGCCGCGTGTCGGCGGACCGGCAGGAAGTGGTGGTGTTTCTCTCGCACCCACGTTCCCGGAACATCCTGGACGATCTGGCGGCGGGCGCGCCCATCGCCGCCGTCTTCAGCAGACCCGCCACCCACGTGACCCTCCAGCTCAAGGCCGCCGGCGCGCGCATCCAGCGGCTGGCGGCAGGCGATCGGGAGATCATGCTGGCCAGCGGCGCCGCGTTCATCGCCGAGATCATGGCCCTGGGCTATTCGGAAAACTTCTCCCGGGCGTTGATGGCGCCGGCCGGGGACGATGCGGTGGGTGTGGCCTTCACCCCCGAAGCGGTGTTCGAGCAGACCCCCGGACCCAAAGCGGGCATGCGTCTGGAGCCCAAGCTATGACGCTCAGCCTGCGCTCGCTGCGGCGCTGCTTCGAGGGCGCGGTACCCGCCACCATCGCTACCTGCGCGGCGGACGGCATGCCCAACGTCGCCAAGCTTTCCCACGTCCACTTCGTGGACGACGGGCATGTGGCCCTGTCTTACCAGTTCTTCAACAAGACCCGGGAAAACATCCTCCTTAACCACCGCGCCACGGTGGAGGTGGTGGACCCGGTGAGCGCCGCTCACTTCTGCCTCCAGGTTGAATACCTGCGTACCGAAACCGCGGGGCCCCTGTTCGCGTATATGAAAGCCCGGCTGGCGGCCATCGCCTCCCACTCGGGCATGAGCAAAGTGTTCCGCCTGCTGGGTTCCGACATCTACCGGGTATTGGATGTGGTGGCGGTGAGTGGCGACGTGGACGCCGACATCCCTCCGCGCGCCAACCTGCTCTCTGGCCTGCGCGCCTGCCAGGCCGTTCTCGCCGGTTGCGCCGATCTCGCCCACCTGCTCGACACGATGCTGGAAGGCCTGGAACGGCACTGGGACATCTGCCATTCCATGCTGCTCATGGCAGACCCGGACGGCAAACGGCTCTACACCGTGGCCAGCCGGGGCTACGCGGAGTCCGGCGTGGGCTCCGAGATGTGCATGGGCGAAGGCATCGTTGGCGTCGCCGCCGGGGAGCGCACGCCCATCCGCATCGGGTATGCGGTGCAGGAATACCGTTACAGCCACGCCACCCGGGAACGTTTCGCCGCCAGTGTCGATGGCTACGCCCTGGAAACCGAGATTCCCTTCCCAGGTCTGGCGGAAGCGGGTAGCCAGTTGGCCGTGCCCCTGCTACTGGGCGAACGCCTGTTGGGAGTGCTGTTGGTGGAAAGCGCCGAGGAACAGCGCTTCACTTTTGAAGACGAGGACGCTTTGGTGATCCTGGCGGGTCATTTGGCCATGTGCATCGACTACCTTTCCCGCAGCGCGGATCTGCCCCCGGAACCGGCCGCACCCGCCTCCAGCCGCCCGACCGCTGCGGCATCCCAGGGTACACCGGTGCTTATCCGCCATTTTCCCGCCGACCACAGCGTGTTCGTGGACAACGACTACCTGATCAAGGGCGTGGCCGGCGCCATTATCTGGAAGTTGCTGCGGGAATACATCGACGCAGGTCGTGCCGAGTTCACCAACCGGGAACTGCGCCTGGATCCCACTCTTGGCCTACCGGATATCACCGACAACCTGGACGCCCGTCTGATCCTGCTGCAACGCCGGCTAGCAGAACGTTGTTCCTTCATCGCCATCGAGAAAACCGGGCGCGGTCGTTTCCGCCTCAACGTGAGCCGGCCGCTGCAACTGAGCGTGGCTGCGCCCCTCTGACCTGTGGCCGGCGCTCCTCCGCCGATCCCGCTGTTCGTTGTATCGCCCCGCTGCATGCGTCATCCCGGCTTGATACGTGCCCCATTCATTCCGAGATAGATTGAAGCCACTCCCGGCACCGCCTGAGCCGCGGGCAAGCAACCCGTCTAGAAGCGCGCCAGCCGCACTCGATAGAGGCCGCCGATCACTACGTACTCGTCCTCGCCGCGCAGCATGCCCGGCAGCAGGCAACTGAAGAAGGCCAGTTTCGGCAAGGGGACATCGACGGCCAGCAGGTCGTCGCCGAATTCTCCGGCGCGCTCGCGCGAGCGGGAGAAGGAATTGATGTTGTTGAGCAGCAGCACCTTCTCCCCCTGCCTGCTGTCCTGCACCGTTTCGTGCTCGGCGAGACGGTTCACGCCCCGATACAGCCGCAAGTGCGTGCGCTGCGGAAACTGCCGGGCCAGTTCGTACTGGGTGTAGGCGTAGAGCAGGTCGAGTTGGGCCTCCAGGGCATTGGTGCCGCGCAGTCCCTGCGCCCGGATTTCCACATAGCGCTGCCAGGCGGTGCTGCCGGGCTCGCGCAGCGGTTCGCCATGGTGGCGAGGAGTGAGCCCGAAGCGCGACTCGACCCAGCCCTTCAACACCGCCGCCTCCCGGCTCTCGCTGTCGAACGCCCAGCCGCGCACGACGCGCAGGTAACTGGCCTTGGCGCGCGCGCCGGACTGGCCCTTGACGAGGCCGGCATCCTCGGGGTGCCGCAGGCAAAAGTGGTTCTCCATGTAAACCGCGAAACGCCCGGCCCGCTCGCCAGCGCCGGGAATGTCGTCCAGCAGGGCCCACAAGGGCTTGTGCAGGTCGGCCACACCGTCGATCTGCAAGGGCGTCGGATGTCGCTGGTAGGTCAGGCCACCGAGGATGTCGGCCGGCAGGTTGCAGCGGTTGATCGGCAAGCGGGCAAGGCGGGGCAGCGTCGGCAGGCACTCGCTGGCCTTGTCGGGAGCGCGACAAATATCCGCGGGAATGTCAGACATCGGCGTTTCGTCGTCCTTTCCGGAAGCGGTGAGCAATCGATGAAAATCTTTTCACTTCAGTTAGTTAGACATTACAGCCGGAGCTGGCACGGTCTGTGCACAAGCCCTGTCAGGAGCGCGGGATTCTTCCTTGCTTCAGATGATTTCAACGCAGGACTTCAACAAGGAGATTGCATCATGGCAAAACTTCGTCAAGCCGCCATCTACGGCAAGGGCGGTATCGGCAAGTCTACCACCACCCAGAACCTCGTCGCCGCGTTGGCGGAAATCGGCAAGAAGGTGATGATCGTCGGCTGCGACCCGAAGGCCGATTCGACTCGGCTGATTCTGCACAGCAAGGCGCAGAACTCGGTGATGGGTCTGGCCGCCGAGGCCGGTTCGGTCGAGGACCTCGAACTCGAGGATGTGATGTCGGTCGGTTACGGCGGCATCAAGTGCGTCGAATCCGGCGGCCCGGAACCCGGCGTCGGCTGTGCCGGTCGCGGCGTGATCACCGCCATCAACTTCCTCGAAGAAGAAGGTGCCTACGACGATGACCTCGAATTCGTCTTCTACGACGTGCTCGGTGATGTCGTCTGCGGTGGCTTCGCGATGCCGATCCGCGAGAACAAGGCGCAGGAAATCTACATCGTCTGCTCGGGCGAGATGATGGCGATGTACGCTGCCAACAATATCGCCAAGGGCATCGTCAAGTACGCCAACTCCGGCGGCGTGCGCCTCGCCGGCCTGATCTGCAACAGCCGCAACACCGACCGCGAGGATGAGCTGATCATGGCGCTGGCAGCCAAGCTGGGCACCCAGATGATCCATTTCATCCCGCGTCACAACATCGTCCAGCACGCCGAGATCCGCCGCATGACGGTGATCGAGTACGACCCGACGGCGGCACAGGCCGACGAGTACCGCACCCTGGCAAGGAAGATCGTCGACAACAAGAACTTCGTGATCCCGACGCCGGTGACCATGGACGAACTCGAAGCACTGCTGATGGAGTTCGGCATCATGGAAGCCGACGACGAGTCGATCATCGGCAAGACCGCCGCCCAAATCGCGGCCGAACAAGCCGAAGCGCTCGCCGCTGCCTGAGCTGCTGCACCGCACCATACCGTCTCAACCCGCGGCTGCCGCGCACACATGAGTGCCGGCATCCCAAAAGGAGAAACAGGATGTCTGAATTGACACGTGAAGAAACCGAGGCCCTGATCCAGGAAGTGCTCGAGGTGTATCCCGAGAAGGCCCGCAAGGACCGCGCCAAGCACCTGGCGGTCAACGACCAGTCGATCGAACAATCGAAGAAGTGCATCACTTCCAACCGCAAGTCCCTGCCCGGCGTGATGACCGTCCGCGGCTGTGCCTACGCCGGTTCCAAGGGAGTGGTGTGGGGTCCGATCAAGGACATGATCCACGTCTCGCACGGCCCGATCGGTTGCGGCCAGTATTCACGCGCCGGTCGCCGCAACTACTACGTCGGCACCACCGGCGTGGACACCTTCGGCACCATGAATTTCACCTCCGATTTCCAGGAAAAGGACATCGTCTTCGGCGGCGACAAGAAACTGGCCAAGCTGATCGGCGAGATCGAGATGCTGTTTCCGCTGCACAAGGGGATCTCCGTGCAGTCCGAATGCCCGATCGGCCTGATCGGGGACGACATCGAAGCGGTCGCCAAGAAGGCCGGCAAGGAAATGGACAAGCCGATCGTGCCGGTGCGCTGCGAAGGCTTCCGCGGCGTTTCGCAGTCGCTCGGGCACCACATCGCCAACGATTCGATCCGCGACTGGGTTCTCGACAAGCGCGACGGTCAAGCCTTCGAAGCCACACCCTACGATGTTTCGATCATTGGCGACTACAACATCGGCGGCGATGCCTGGGCATCGCGCATCCTTCTCGAGGAAATGGGACTGCGGGTGGTTTCGCAGTGGTCCGGCGACGGCACCCTGGCGGAAATCGAAAAGACGCCGAAGGTCAAGCTCAACCTCCTGCACTGCTACCGCTCGATGAACTACATCAGCCGTCACATGGAGGAGAAGTACGGCATTCCCTGGCTGGAATACAACTTCTTCGGCCCGACCAAGATCGCCGAGTCGCTGCGCGCGATCGCCGCACAGTTCGACGACCACATCAAGGCAGGCGCCGAGCGCGTGATCGCCAGGTACCAGCCGATGATGGAGGCGGTGATCGCGAAGTACAAGCCGCGCCTGCAGGGCAAGACGGTCATGCTCTACGTCGGCGGCCTGCGCCCGCGGCATGTCATCGGCGCCTACGAGGATCTCGGGATGCAGGTCATCGGTACCGGCTACGAGTTCGCGCACAACGACGATTATGACCGCACGATCAAGGAAATGGGCAACGCCACGCTGCTCTACGACGACGCCACCGGCTTCGAGCTGGAGGAGTTCATCAAGCGCATGAAGCCCGACCTGGTCGGTTCCGGCATCAAGGAAAAGTACGTTTTCCAGAAGATGGGCATCCCGTTGCGCCAGATGCACTCGTGGGACTACTCGGGCCCGTACCACGGTTACGACGGCTTTGCGATTTTCGCTCGCGACATGGACATGGCGATTTCCAACCCCTGCTGGAGCAAGCAGACGCCGCCGTGGAAGAAGCAACCGGAGGCCATCGAGGCGGCCGAAGACGGCGCGCTGAAGAAAGTTGCCTGAAAGAAATTTCCCTCAACTTGTGTCCGCGTCCACAAATGGGTGGTGCGGGCAAAGGAGATGTAGATGCAAGCTGTAGATGACATCAAGCCCTGCTTCCCGCTTTTTGGCGACGACGACTACCAGGCGTCGCTGAAGAACAAGCAGGCACGGTTCGAAGAGCGCCATTCCCCGGAGAAGGTGCAGGAGGTCTTCCTCTGGACGACGACCCAGGAATACCAGGATCTCAACTTCAAGCGCGAGGCGCTGACCGTCGATCCCGCCAAGGCCTGCCAGCCGCTCGGTGCCGTGTTGTGCGCGCTGGGCTTCGAGAAGACGCTACCCTATGTGCATGGCTCGCAAGGCTGTGTCTCGTACTTCCGCACCTATTTCAATCGCCACTTCAAGGAGCCGATCTGCTGCGTCTCGGATTCGATGACCGAAGACGCCGCGGTCTTCGGCGGCCAGAAGAACATGTTCGACGGCCTCGAGAACGCGCGCGCCATCTACAAGCCGGAAATGATCGCGGTATCGACGACCTGCATGGCCGAGGTGATCGGCGACGACCTCAATGCCTTCATCAACAATGCCAAGAAGGAAGGGCACGTGCCGGACGAGTTCCCGGTACCCTTCGCGCACACGCCGTCCTTCGTCGGTTCGCACGTCACCGGCTGGGACAACATGTTCGAGGGCATCATGCGCTCGTTCACGCTGAACAGCATGGCCGACAAGGCGCCGGGCAAGAACGGCAAGCTCAACTTCGTTCCCGGCTTCGAGACCTACCTGGGCAATTTCCGGGTCATCAAGCGGATGATGGCGGAAATGGGCGTCGAGGCAACGCTGCTCTCGGACCCGACCGAGGTCCTCGACACGCCGGCCGACGGCGAGTTCAGGATGTACGCTGGCGGTACGACGCAGGACGAAATCAAGGACGCGCCGAACGCGATCAGCACCTTGCTGCTGCAACCCTACCAGCTCGAAAAAACGAAGAAGCTGGTCGAGAACACCTGGAACCATGAGGTGCCACGGCTCAACATCCCGATGGGCGTCGACTGGACAGACGAGTTGCTGATGAAGGTCTCGGAACTGACCGGCAAGCCGATTCCGGAATCGCTGGCCAGGGAGCGCGGTCGCCTGGTCGACATGATGTCCGATTCGCACGCCTGGCTGCACGGCAAGAAGTTCGCCCTCTACGGCGACCCCGACTTTGTCATGGGAATGGTCAAGATCCTCTTCGAGTGCGGCGCCGAGCCGACACACGTGCTCAGTCACAACGGCAGCAAGCGCTGGCTGAAGGCCATGGAGAAGATGATCGCCGAAAGCCCCTTTGGCGGTAGCGCCAAAGCCTACACCGGTCTCGACCTGTGGCACCTGCGCTCCTTGTGCTTTACCGACAAGCCGGATTTCCTGATCGGCAACAGCTACGGCAAGTTCATCCAGCGTGACACCCTGCACAAGGGCAAGGACTTCGAGGTGCCGCTGATCCGCATCGGTTTCCCGCTGTTCGACCGTCATCATCTGCATCGCCAGACGACGCTCGGCTACGAAGGAGCGATGCAGGTGGTCACCACCCTGGTCAATGCGGTGCTCGAACATCTTGACGCTGAAACGATGGGCATGGCCACCACCGACTACAACTTCGATCTGGTGCGCTGAGTGCGCTGAATCGGTCAGACGGGGACGTTCGCCGTTCCCGTCGCCAACTGCAAGGGAAAGTCCCATGGCCAACATCATGGTCCGCAAGACGGCTGTCGGCGCCTACTCGTTCTATCTGCCGAAACGCGATCTGGAGGACGCCATCGTTTCGATGGAATACGACAGCGCCGACAAGTGGGGCGGCGAGATTCGGCTCAACAACGGCGGCATCTACTACATTGAACCGCAGGCCCTGCCTGCACGCTTCCCGATCTCGCTGCGCGCCAGGCGACTGGATGCGGCGGAGTAAGACATGCAACGGAGAGTTACCTCATGGCAATGAAAATCATCCAGGCCGAATGCACATCCTGTGGCGACTGCAAGCCGGTCTGCCCGACCAGCTCGATCACCAGCAAGGCTGGCATGTACAAAATCAACGTCGACACCTGCACCGAATGCGAAGGCGAGTTCGATTCGCCGCAGTGCCTCGATGCCTGTCCGGCAGGCGAATCCTGCATCGTCTTCCTCTAGCTTCCGGGAGGGCTCTGATGGCACAGTCGATTAGCCGCGAAGCGGCGCTACGCGTCGCCCTCGCCGCCCGCGAACTGGGCAGTCTGCCGGTCCGGAAACTGATCTCGGCCCTGGTCGAGCGACTGGAGCTGCCGCTGACCGAGGCCAAACTGGCCACCGTCACGGTGGCCGATCTGCAACTCCTGCTGCAGGGGGACGACGTGGTCGAGAGCGAAGTTCCGCGCGAGCAGCTCAAGCAGGCGGTCCGCCTCCTCTGGGGCGAAGGCATCGCCAACCACGATCTGCCGCCGGTGGCACACTACGCCGACGGCGACATGCCCGGTTCGATCCGCGTCGCCTGCGCCTCGAACCGCGAGCAATTGCTCGACGGCCACTTCGGGTCCTGCGAGCGCTTCCTGGTCTACCAGGTGTCGCCGGTCGAAGTGCGACTGATCGACGTGCGACCAACGCTCGCCGCCGACCACGCCGAGGATCGCAACGTCGCACGCGCGGCGCTGATCCATGACTGCCAGATCGTCTACGTACAGTCGATCGGTGGCCCGGCGACGGCCAAGGTCGTGCGCGCCGGTATCCATCCAGTCAAGGTTGCCAACCGCGGGGACTCAGGCGGCGAAGCACTGCAGGCGTTGGCCCAGTTGCAGCAGGCCTTGCACCATCCACCGCCGTGGCTGGCCCGCATCATGGGTGTCGAAGCCGGCTCGCTCGCTCCTTTCGCCGCCGCTCTCGCCGCCGGGGAGGCATGATGGCTGCCGGCGATGAATAGCGACTCACATTGGCAGCATCTGTCGTGCCTGGTTGCCGAACTTTGCATGCGCGTCCCTGCCAGCGCCGGGCCGGTGGTACTCGCCAGGGAACTGGCGGCGCTGGCTCCCGAGCTGACGTTTCGCCAGGTCCTGTCGCGCGGTGGCTGGTATCGCCTGGGCGGCGTCGTCGATGCGAACAATGCTCATCTTTCGGACAATCTCGAGACCTGGGCCGAGCAGGAACTGGCCGCGCACGACGACGACATGGCCGCGCTCTGCGACGAATATGCCGGGCGCGGGCTGCGGGCGACGCGCCTTACCGGTCGCACGCATTATTTCGTTGCCGCCACGGGCGCCGGCGCCACCGACTTTGTCCAGATCGAAATCGAAGAACTGCAGGAGGTCGTTTGTCATTCGCTGTTCGCGGCGGAAGGTCTGCCGTCGGGAATTGAGGAGCTGATCGATCCGCGCGGTGCGCACTTCCCCTGCTGCGCTGCCAGCGAGCCGATCGGGACGCCCTTCCTGCTCTTGCGCCGGCTGACGCCGATGGCCGCCTTCCTCGCCCGCATGCGCGTGCAGAAGCCCGAAGCGCAGCCGATCCATCGATTCGTCGAAGCCTGGGAAGCCAGCAGCGCCGGCGCCGCGACGCAGTTTTCCAACCACTGGGTGATTGCCGTGCGCGAGCATCTCGACCGCTATCGGCAAGCCGTGCTGCATGCCAACCCGGTGGCCGCGCTGAACGGGGCGGCCCCGAAGTTCGCCGCCACCTTCGGTATGCAGGGGCTGGCATTGCATCAGGCGATGGCCCGCTACGACAAGGCCGCTGGCTTCCCGATGGCCTGGTTCTTTCACATGCTGACCGTCCGCAGCGCGCCATACGCCCTGGCCAGTGCCGTCATCGACGACGTCAACGTGGGCTTCAACTACCTTCCGGGTCGCGACATACAGGTCGTCAAGCAGTGGCTTTACCAGCCTTATGCCTTCTGATTCAGGGCCAGCAGCAAATGGCAGAGGCTGGACTTACCGAAACTGTTGGTGCCGAAGATCACCCTCAAGGGCGCGAGCGGCACCATCCTGGTATCCTTCCACGCCTTGAAGTTCGTGTCCTTTTGGCAAAACTGTAAAATCCACCCAGCCTTACGTACGCGGCTGCAGCACGGGGGCAGTTTGGCTTTTGGGAATTCCCGGGCGAGGAAGAAAAGTGGCGAGCGGCTGTCGCTCAGCGACTCAGTTCGGCAGCGCTACAGCCTCTTTGGCGGCGGATGCCTCGATATCCTCGGACAGGATGCTCATAAAGCTGCGAGTAAACTGGCCGTATTCATCCACCAGTTTCTTCCTACCAGAATTCATACTCGTTGAGTGGCTCTGGATGGTTGTTGATGCCAAGGAAAATACATGACTGACCGCTATGCAGTGATCGGAAACCCGATCAGCCAAACCAAGTCACCCCTCATACATGCTGCCTTTGCCCGGCAATGCGGCCAGGACATGAGCTACGCGGCCATTTCTGCACCCATCGGTGGTTTTTCGCAAGCCGTGGCCGATTTCTGCAGGGAGGGCGGCAAAGGGTTGAACGTCACCATTCCCTTCAAGGTCGACGCGGTGATGATCGCCGATCACCTGACCGAGCGGGCACAGTTGGCGCAGGCCGTCAATACGCTCAGGTTTGACGAAAGCGGTGTGCTTGGTGATAACACCGATGGCATCGGCCTGGTACACGACATTCAGGTCCGCCTGGGAATTTCGCTACGTCACAAACGGATTCTCCTGATAGGTGCCGGCGGGGTTGCGCGCGGCGTCTTGCTCCCCCTGCTCGAAGAAGGCCCTGCCCGACTGCTGGTGGTCAACCGCACGCCTGACAAGGCGGAAGCGCTGATCGCCAGGTTTGCCGATCGAGGTCATCTTGCCGCCGGCGGCTTTGCGGACATTGCCGATCAGCAGTTCGATGTGCTCATCAACGCCACCTCGGCAAGTTTCGGTGGCGAGTGCTTGCCACTCCCCGCCGACTGTTTTGCGCCGGATTCGCTGGCTTATGACATGGCATACGGTCGGGGAAATACCCCCTTCATGACGCAGGCGCTGGCCAGCGGCGCCGGATTCGTCACCGACGGCCTGGGCATGCTGGTTGCACAAGCCGCTGAATCGTTTTTTCTGTGGCGCGGCGTCCGACCGGATGTACTGCCCGTGATCGAAATGCTCATCGCCGCACAGCGGCGATGAGCGGCAAACTTTCTCCTGGATAGTTTCACCGGCGCATGTTCCATCGCGCTGGGTCAGGCGCATGCGCACAACCTGCATTGACCGGAATTTTCAAAGGCATCATCGGGCATTGAGCACCTTGTGGAAATCCACCCACTCGCTTTCGCCAGCAGTGCGCTGCAGGCATCGAAGATTGCGCGCGCGCTTGTGCTTCCCTAGGCGACTGCCGCTGATCCGCGCATCCGCAATGTCGATCAGGCCCAGGCGCCGATCGGGCAGGCAGACTACGTTACCCAGGTGCAGCGAACGAAAATACACTCCACTTTCATGCAAGCGAATCACGAAACGGGTGAATGCGCTCTTCAGCTCCTGTTCGGTATCCGGATCCAGGCCTTCGCAGCGCAGCTCGCGCAAAGTCTTCCCGGGCAGTGGATGGTAGTGTACGGCGTCGCGCGCAATCGAAGGGATTCGCAAGACATCGATGATCTCCGGGACCGGTACGTCACGTTTACGCAGCGCGACCGCGTTGTCAGCGAAACGCTGGGCATAGGGATACCAGGCTGCGGAAGAGAACCAGCGCTTTCGCCGAAAGAGCTTGAGCATCGTACCGTCGGCCAGTCGCAGAACCTTTTCGCCAAATCCATCCGCTTCGATGACCAATGCCCCGGCACGCATTGCAAGATAGTCGTGCTGCTCGATTGTTTTCAAGGTCATCTCCTCACTAAAATCTGCCTGGCCAGCAATTCCGTGCGCGTCGCGGATCATCCTGTCTTCGCCATGCCCAGGCGCAAAACCTTTCAATGTGGAAGTCGCGTCAGCGACTCACGAATCTCCCCGCACCTGCAAGCTGGCGAGAGCTTGGAGGAAATGGCCATGAATTTCATGTTGATCGGGGTACCTGGCAATGTCATGGCCGTTAGAATGAGGCTTTTACAACAGGTCATCCGCCCATGAACTTTATCAAAGCCCTCAACTCGGTATGGCGCGAAAACAATACCCTGCTGTGCATCGGTCTCGATCCCGATCCGGCAAAATTTCCCGCCCATTTGCAACACAGACCGGACGCCATTTTCGAGTTTTGTCGCGCCATCGTCGACGCTACTGCAGACCTGGTCTGCTGCTTCAAACCGCAGATCGCTTACTTCGCAGCTCGCCGCGCCGAAGATCAACTCGAAGCACTGATCGAGCACATTCATATCCGGCATCCGGCGACGCCCGTGATCCTTGATGCCAAACGGGGTGACATCGGCAGCACCGCCGAACAATATGCCATCGAAGCTTTCGAGCGCTTCCAGGCCGATGCTGTCACCATCAATCCATACATGGGGCGGGATTCGATCGAACCCTACCTGGCGTATCGCGACAAGGGCATCATTCTGCTGTGTCGCACGTCGAATCCTGGGGGTAGTGATCTCCAGTTCCTCGATGTCGGCGGTGAAAAACTCTATGAAAGGGTGGCCCGCCTGGTCAGCAAGGAATGGGACGTAAATGGTCAATGCGCGCTCGTGGTCGGCGCGACCTTTCCCAGCGAAATCGCGCGCGTGCGAACGCTGATCGGAGACATGCCGTTGCTCGTTCCTGGCATCGGCGCACAAGGTGGCGATATCGAAACCACGGTACGTGCCGGCTGCACCCCCAGCGGCGTCGGCCTGATCATCAATTCATCGCGTGCCATCCTCTACGCCGGAAAGGGTGAAGACTACGCCAATACCGCCCGTGGCGTCGCCGAGGCAACCCGTAACGCCATCAATTTCCACCGCTGACTAACGGTCATAAAAATTCCAGGCTCGCCGGCCATGATGCACAATGAATTCAAACGTCGATGTTACGTGCGGCCAACGCGTTCGTTTCAATGAAGCTGCGGCGCGGCTCCACCAGTTCGCCCATCAGCGTACTGAAGATCTCATCGGCGCCGATCGCATCTTCGATCTGAACCTTGAGTAGACGGCGTACTTTCGGATCCATGGTCGTTTCCCAGAGCTGCGCAGGATTCATCTCACCAAGCCCCTTGTAACGCTGCTTGGTCACGCTTCGCTCGACCTCACTGAGCAACCACTGCATCGTTTCGGCAAAACTGCTGACCATTTTCTTCTTTTCACCGCGAGCCACAAAACCACCTGCAGCAAAAAGGCCGTCGAGTATCTCGGCGGTTTTTCGAAGTTGAGCATAGTCACCACTGACCAGCAAATCTTCGTCAATCACGCCGAGCTTGAGATTGCCATGCAGGATTTTCTCGAGACGTAACTGCCAACGTTCGCGAGCTGTATCGTAACGCGCCACGATGTTGATCCCCAACCTGTTGTCGACCGCTTCCATCAGGGCCTTGGCACTGGAGGTGGCAGATCGTTCATCCGCCAGTTCGATCTTGAGATTGCTGTCGATCATCGCATGCAGCACTTCCGGGTTGATCAGATGCGAGAGGCGGTTGATGACCGCTTCGGCCAACAGATACTCTCTCGCCAGTATTTCCAGCGCCGCCCCGGAAATTTCCGGAGCACCTGCCTGCGGCGTCAATACCGAACCTTCGAGGGCTAGGGTCAGAAGAAACTGTTTCAGGGCCTGATCGTCCTTGATGTAACGCTCGGTCTTGCCGTGCTTGATCTTGTACAGCGGCGGCTGCGCGATATAGACGTGGCCGCCCTCGACCAGTTCACGCATCTGCCGATAAAAGAACGTCAGCAACAGCGTACGAATGTGCGCGCCGTCCACATCGGCGTCGGTCATGATAATCAGGCGGTGGTAACGCAACTTCTCGGGTTTGTATTCATCCTTGCCGATACCCGTTCCAAGGGCCGTAATCAGGGTCACAATTTCCTGGGAGGAAATCAGTTTGTCGAAACGTGCCTTTTCGACATTCAGGATTTTTCCCTTGAGCGGTAGAATCGCCTGGAACTTTCGGTCCCGGCCCTGTTTTGCTGAGCCTCCGGCGGAATCGCCCTCGACCAGGTAAAGCTCGCAAAGCGCCGGGTCTTTCTCCTGGCAATCCGCGAGCTTGCCCGGCAAACCGACGCCATCGAGCAAACCCTTGCGACGTGTCATTTCCCTGGCCCTGCGAGCAGCATCACGGGCGCGTGCCGCTTCCACAATCTTTCCGGTAATGACTTTGGCATCGGCCGGCCTCTCCTGCAGAAACTCGGCGAGTCTCGCGGTGACGACCTCTTCAACCGCTGGGCGCGCTTCCGAGGAAACGAGCTTCATTTTCGTCTGCGAAGCAAACTTCGGGTCAGGCATTTTCACCGACAGGACACAGGCCAGCCCCTCGCGCATGTCATCACCGCTGATGTCGACCTTCGCCTTCTTGGCGATTTCGTGCTCTTCAATGTAACGGTTGATGACCCGCGTCATGGCAGCGCGCAAACCGGTCAAATGGGCGCCGCCATCGGCCTGTGGAATATTGTTGGTAAAGCAAAGGACTTGCTCCGCGTAGCTGTCGTTCCACTGCATCGCGACTTCGACGCTGATCAGGCCATTGATACTGATCGAATCGCCACTGGCATGAAAAATGTTCGGATGCAGGACCGATTTCGTCCGATTGATGTACTCCACGAAACCTTTGACACCGCCCAGAAATGCAAAATTCTCTTCCTTGCCGGTGCGCTGGTCGTGCAGACGAATCTTCACGCCATTATTCAGAAACGAAAGCTCGCGCAGGCGTTTGGCAATGATTTCGTAATGAAACTCGACCTGGCCGAAAATCTCCTCATCCGCCATGAAGTGCAGTTCAGTGCCGCGCTTTTCGGTATTTCCGAGCACCCTGAGTGGCGATACCTCGACCCCCTTCTGGACTTCGATCAATCGATCGACGACAGTTCCTCGGTTGAACTCCACGAAGTGCTTCCAGTGATCACGCCAAATGGTCAGACGAAGCCATCGCGAAAGCGCATTGACACAGGAAACGCCCACCCCATGCAAACCACCGGATACCTTGTATGAATTCTGGTTGAACTTGCCGCCAGCATGCAGCACACACATCACGATTTCGGCTGCAGACCGTTTCGGTTCATGCTTGTCATCGAACTTGATGCCGGTTGGAATACCGCGACCGTTGTCGCTGACCGAAATCGAATTATCGGCGTGAATGGTGATCACGATGTCGTCACAATGACCTGCCAGTGCTTCGTCGATGGCGTTGTCGACGACTTCAAACACCATGTGGTGCAAACCGGTCCCATCGGAAGTATCACCGATATACATCCCGGGACGCTTGCGAACTGCCTCCAGACCTTCGAGCTGCTGAATGCTCGACTCATCGTAGGCAAACTGCTCGTTCTCTTGAATCATGCTGAATCCAGTATCCATTTCCTGTTAACACTTCTCTTCCTGCCAAACTACAGTGGCTGCAGGCGCGCTCAAATCACACTCAGATCCGCATAGGCATGACAACGTACTTAAATTGATCGTTGCCGGGGATGGTCAACAAGGCACTTGAGTTGGCGTCGTTGAATCCCCATTCGATGGTTTCGTCAGAGGTATTGTTCAAGACATCAAGAAGATAGGAAACGTTGAAACCGACATCGAGCGGCTCACCACTGTAGCTGACCTCAATCTCTTCCTGCGCCTCTTCCTGCTCGGCATTGGCTGCCATGATTTTCAAACCACCCTCCGACAGGATGAGCCGAACACCGCGAAATTTTTCGTTGGTCAGAATGGCAGCCCTGATCATCGACTGCAACAGCGTCGTGCGATTCACCGTCACCACGTTGCGCAGGGTCGACGGGATGACCCGCTGATAATCCGGGAATTTGCCATCGATCAGCTTGGAGACCAGATTGACCGGACCAAACTGGAAACGTATCTGATTCGACAGTATTTCGATCGAGACGGGCTCATCGGAGTCGGTCAGCAGACGACTGAGTTCAATCACCGTCTTGCGCGGCAGGATCAGTTCATGCCGCGCATCAGCCTTACCGGAGGGGGTATCCCCCGTATCTTCGAGAGGCATGCTCGCGTAGGCAAGTCGATGACCATCGGTCGCCACCGCCCGTAATTCACGGGCTTCAACGAGCAGCAGAAGTCCGTTCAGATAATAGCGCACGTCCTGAGTAGCCATCGAATACTGGGTCTGCGACAGCAAATGACGGAACTGCTTCTGACTCACGACAACATTCTTGATCTCCCCTTCCGCAATCGCCATGCAGGGAAAGTCTTCCGCAGGCAGCGTCTGCAGGTTGAAGCGACTCTTGCCTGCCCTGACCTGCATTCGCCGGTCCTCGAGAATAAGGCTGACTTCCGCGCTTTCCGGCAAGGATCGCAGAATCTCCTGCAGCTTTCTCGCAGCAACGGTGACCGCGCCATCGCCATCGCCGCTGGAATCGGAAGTGAACGTGGTGATCTGGATCTCGATGTCCGTCGCGAGAAGTGTCAGCACCCCTCCCCTTTTTTCGAGCAGGACGTTTGAAAGAATCGGCAGGGTATGACGCCTTTCCACAATTCCTGAAACTGCCTGCAGGGGTCCCAGCAGGATGTCTCGCCGTGTTTTAGTAAAGAGCATATATATAAATCCTATAAAGACTAAGGTCCGGACAAGTCTGTTGAAGCATTCTTATTTTGTATGTAATTCAATATATTGGCTACTAATTAACGGCTGTAGAAAGACGGTATGAACTTGTGGATGTAAGCGGATAACTTATCCACAGACCCATTCTGGGCACTTTGTCCACCAGTTGTCAGCCACTTGCCCACGGACTTTTCCTACTGGTCCATCAGCCTTTCAGCACCTGCAGGAGAACGTGCACATCATGGTTGAGCTCGTTGTCCTTGGCGCGCAGCTCATCGATGGTGCGTACGGCATGCAGAACGGTCGTGTGATCACGACCACCGAAAGCATCACCTATTGACGGATAGCTCTGCGACGTCAGGTTCTTGGCCAGCCACATGGCGATCTGGCGTGGTCGAACGACTACCCGCGTTCTCTTCTTCGAGAAGAGGTCGGCCACTTTCATCTTGAAATACTCTGCTACGGTCTTCTGGATGCTGTCGACGGTGATCTGTCGATTGACCGAACCAATCACATCCTTTAGGGCCTCCTTGGCCAGATCCAGAGTAATCCCCTGCCCGTGGAACGCGGAGTAAGCGAGCACCTTCTTGAGCGCACCTTCCAGTTCCCGAACGTTGGAGCGCAAGTGTTTGGCGACATAGAAAGCCACCTCGTCGTCCAGCTCCACGCCTTCCACTTCTGCCTTCTTCTTCAGGATTGCTACCCGCATTTCCGTTTCCGGAGGCTCTATCTGGACCGTTAGCCCCCAGTCAAAGCGGGTAATCAGTCGATCCTCAAGACCCGATATATTCTTCGGATAGGTATCCGAACTGATCACAATCTGCTTCCTGGATTCACTCAAGGCATTAAAAACATAAAAAAATTCTTCCTGGGTTCGGTTCTTGCCATTGAAGAAATGCACATCGTCGAGGAGTAGAACGTCCAATGAACGATAGTAGCGTTTGAAGACGTCGAAAGACTTCTGCTGGTAGGCACGAACAACGTCCGAATAGTAATCTTCGGCATGGACATAACGCACCACCTTTTCCGGATCAAGCTCGACAATCCGGTTACCAATCGCATGAATGAGATGTGTCTTGCCCAGACCTGCTCCGCCATAGATGAACAGCGGGTTATAAGTGGCTTCCCCAGGGCTGATGGCAACTTGCTGGGCAGCCGCCCGTGCGAGGTCGTTGGCCTTGCCGACGACCAGGTTGCCAAAGGTAAAGGTAGCAATCAAGCGAGTTTTTTCATAGCCTGATCTATCCCTATCGGTCGGCAAGGAGGATTTCTTGGCTGTCGTGGAGACTGCCGGCGTGGCCTTGCCTGCTGGCATTGCACTGTCACTGGAGTTTGCTGCCGTACGTTCTCCCAGACTCAGTGTGATGTTGACAGGCGTGGCAAAGTATTCACTTGCCAGTGCTTCGATGCGTGCCAGATAGCGCTCCTTGACCCACTTCAGAATGAAACCGTTCGGCGCTAGTAGACGCAGGCCACGTGCATCATCACCTTCTAGACGAAGAGGGCGAATCCAGGTATTGAATTGCTGAGAAGGAAGTTCCTGTTCGAACTGGCTCAGACAGGAAGACCAGAAGCTACTCATTGAGGCTCATGACGCGTAATCCTGTAGTGGTGCGGCATCAACAATAGCTTCCGATGATAGGTGTTTTTTTCAGAATCAATAATATGGATGCATTCTCTGCCGACAGGATGCAGCCAGGTTCGCCGGCCAGTGGAACCTGCTGCCGCTCGGCTCGACCATCGAAGACCTTGTCCAGCTCGCTGAAGGCTGAATTCTAACTGGTTGGACGGAAGTTATCCACAGCTCAGGAAAAAATATGGCCTTGACAAGACTCTATCGGAAGCTGTCTAATCATACGTTTTTCTTGCTTTGACTTCAAAGGTTTAACCATGAAACGTACCTATCAACCGTCAGTTGTTCGCCGTAAGCGTACACACGGCTTCCTCGTTCGAATGTCCACCCGTGGTGGTCGTGCTGTCATCAAGGCACGTCGCTCCAAAGGTCGCCACCGCTTGGCAGTTTGAGCGGCAGGTCATCTACCGCCGGTGACCCTGCAGTATCTGCTACCGCTTTTCCGAAGCAATATCGCTTGATCAAAACGGATGAGTATTCATCCGTTTTTGGTTTCAGAAGGGCACTGAAGAGCCGGCATTTCCTGCTACATTACCGCCCGCGTAGCATCGATGAAGTGCCCGGAGCGCGACTGGGCCTGGTTGTCGCCAAGCGCTTCCTGCGGCGCTCGGTTGATCGAAACCTTGTGCGACGATTGGCTAGAGAGCAGTTTCGACTGATGCGTTCACGGCTTGGCTCAAGCGATCTGGTGCTTCGCCTGGCGGTCAGACCTTTAATGCTTGACCGGCGAGCCCTGGCGCAGGAAATACAAGGCTTGTTGAGCAAAGCCACTTCATCTCGACAATGATCCGATGAAACAAATGCTGCTTACGCTGATAGGCTTCTACCGATTCGCGGTCAGCCCAATGCTGGGCCGCCGTTGCCGTTTTTTCCCGAGTTGTTCCGAGTACGCAACTGAAGCTGTGGAAAAATATGGCGCCATCAAGGGCGCGCGCTTCGCCCTGCACCGACTGTTCCGTTGCCATCCATGGAATCCGGGTGGTTTTGACCCTGTACCCTGAATATAAATCGAATCGTATAGGCTTTCATGGATAACCGCCGCCTGCTGCTGCTCATCGTCTTCTCATTCTCTCTGGTCATGCTCTGGGATGCTTGGCAGAAGTACAGCCAGCCCAAGGCAGCATCTCCTGCCGCCAGCGCTGTGGCCGAGGCCCCCGCACCGAAGCCTTCTGTAAACCTGCACGCACCCCTGCCCTCAGCACCTGTAACGACCGATGTGGCAGGCGCTGACAAGTCCGAGACAGTCACAGTCAGAACCGATCTGTATGTCGCCGAGGTGGCCAAGCAAGGCGGCGATCTTGTTCGCCTCGAATTCAAGGCCTACAAGGACAGCAATAATAAAGCCAAGAACTTCGCCCTTTTCGAGGCCAAGCACCAATACCTTGCACAGAGTGGTTTGATTGGCGAGAGCCTGCCAAACCACAAAACGCTCTTCTCGGTCACATCCGGAAACCAGGAATTGGCAGGTGATACAAGGACCGTTGAACTGCGACTCGAAGCACCGGTCAGCAACGGCGTCAAGGTGACAAAGATCTACACTTTCACACGCGACAGTTATCTGATCGATGTTACCCATGAGATTGAAAATCAGGGCGAGAAGGAAGTCGCCGCGCACGTGTATTACCAGTTGCAGCGTGACATCAACGCTCCCGAAGGCGAGAGTTCAATGGTGTCCACTTTCACTGGCCCGGCGGTCTACACAGATCAGGAAAAATTCCAGAAAGTCGATTTTGCCGACATTGCAAAAGGCAAGGCCAAGTTCGCCAGCAAGGCCGACAATGGCTGGATTGCGATGGTTCAGCACTATTTTGTCGCCGCCTGGATTCCTGAAGCAGGGCTGCCGCGCGAGTTCTACATGCGCAAACTCGAAAGCAGTACCCATCCGGTGGTGTCGGCAGGTGTCATCGTACCGGCACCAGTAGCGGCGCCGGGTGCTAAGGTGGCGATCTCGGTGCCGATTTATGCCGGTCCCCAGATTCAGGTCATTCTCGAGCAACTGGCCAAGCCCAAGGCAGAAGGCGGCATTGGTGCGCAGGGTTTGCCACTGGTGGTCGACTACGGTTGGTTGACGGTCATTGCCGCACCCATCTTCTGGTGTCTGGAAGCCATCAACAAGTTGGTCGGCAATTGGGGTTGGTCGATTGTTCTGCTTACCATTGCCATCAAGCTGCTGTTTTTTCCGCTCTCGGCAGCCAGTTACAAGTCAATGGCGAAAATGCGAACCGTTACGCCCCGCCTGATGGCTCTCAAAGAGCGTTACGGTGACGATCGCCAGAAGCTCAACCAGGAGATGATGGCACTCTACAAGCGTGAAAAAATCAACCCGCTGGGAGGATGCCTGCCGATAGCGGTGCAGATTCCCGTGTTTATCGCGCTGTACTGGGCCTTGCTTGGTGCCGTCGAAATTCGTGATGCGCCCTGGATTCTCTGGATCAGTGATTTGTCGGCTGCCGACCCCTACTATGTGCTGCCAGTGATCATGGTAGTCACGATGCTGGTCCAGACCAAGCTCAATCCCACTCCGCCCGATCCTATCCAGGCCAAAGTGATGATGATGATGCCGTTCATCTTTGGTGCGATGTTCTTTTTCTTTCCGGCAGGACTGGTGCTCTATTGGGTGGTCAACAATCTTCTGTCGATTGCCCAGCAATGGCAGATCACAAGGATGATCGAAAGTGGCGGAAAAGCCGCCAACGACAGCAAGATCTGAGTCTGGCAAAGCACCGATAGCCGCCATCGCGACCGCTGCCGGTCGCGGTGGCATCGGCATCATCCGCGTCTCGGGCGTAAGCCTCATTGATTTCGCCGCGGCATTGAGCGGCAAACGACCAGCCGCTCGGTTTGCCACCCTCAGCGACTTCAGGGCTGCTGATGGCAGCACTATCGACAGCGGGCTGCTCCTGTATTTTCCTGCGCCGCATTCGTTTACCGGCGAGGACGTCCTCGAAGTGCACGCTCATGGTGGCCCGGTAGTCATGCAGATGCTGCTCATGCGTTGCCTCGAACTCGGCGCCCGCCTGGCCGAACCCGGCGAATTCACCCGCCTTGCTTACCTCAACGGCAAACTCGATCTGGCACAAGCCGAGGCGGTCATCGACCTGATCGACGCCGCGACATGCAGCGCTGCCCGTAGCGCCGTACGTTCCTTACAGGGTGAGTTCTCGAAGGAAGTGAATCACCTCCTTGGGCAGTTGATCGAACTTCGTACGCTGGTCGAGGCTACCCTTGATTTCCCTGACGAGGAAGTCGACTTTCTCGAAGCAGCCGATGCCTTTGGGCGCCTTGAGCGCTTGCAGCAGCACCTGACCCAGGTCTTCGACCGCGCACAACAGGGCCGCCTGTTGCAGGGGGGATTGCATGTCGTGCTTGCGGGTCAGCCAAATGTCGGCAAGTCCAGCCTCCTCAATTGCCTCGCTGGCGACGAGCTGGCGATCGTCACCCCTCTTCCCGGAACCACCCGTGACCTGGTCCGCAGCACGCTGCAGGTTGAAGGCATTCCATTGCACGTGATCGACACAGCGGGCCTGCGGGAAACTGAAGACCAGATCGAGAAGATCGGCATTGAACGCAGCTGGCGCGAGATCGAGCGCGCCGATGTCGTCGTCTTGCTTGTTGACGCCCGCACCGGCGTCGGTGAGGCCGAACGAGCGATTGTCGCGAAACTCCCCACCCACCTTGCCCGGCTGACCGTGTACAACAAGATCGATTTGACGTCGCGAGCGGCTGCATGTCATCAAGAAGCCGACGCCGTGGCGATTGCACTGAGTGCAAAAACTGGCGAGGGCGTCGAGCTGTTGCGTCAGGAATTGTTGCGCGTCGTCGGCTGGCATCCTGCCGAAGATGTCTTCATCGCCCGCGAACGCCATCTGCAAGCGCTCACCGAAACTCGCCACCATATTGAAAAGGCATATCAGCAGTTGCCACAGCTGGAACTTTTCGCCGAAGAACTCAGGCTGGCGCAGTTGACGCTGAGCACGATTACCGGCGAGTTCAGTACCGATGACCTGCTTGGGGAGATATTTGGTCGATTCTGTATTGGAAAGTAGCAAGGCTTCCAGAGCATTCCGAAACGTACCGCTAACCTGTTGAAAGCCCGTGTAAAAGCGGGCTTTTTGTTCTGCTGTTGGCTTGCACGTTTGGCACGAATCCACATTAAATTGTACCCATATTTGTGCCCATGGTGGCGTTGCTTCATGGGCACAAAAAGGGCGTGAGGCCTGCACGACATTGACGCAACGTGGCTTGTCGCCAATGGCCTTGAAGCGTGGCGATCAGATCCCCGACGACACGGCGCCGGAAGTCGCAGCACTGGCAACCGCCTTCCTGAAGAAATGGTGTTCGCAAACGGTGGCGAAGGTGAAGGCCCAAGAGGCCGAAGCCAAGGAAATCCACACGGTGGAAGCCTTAGCCTGGCGATGGTTCGCCGAAGTTGCCGAACCTGCCAACAGCACCCCACGCAACTTCAAGTGCGTCCTGGAAAAGGACGTACTGCCGGCGATCGGTGCGAAGCAGATCGTCGACGTGACTGTTGATGACGTGCTCCAAATTACCGACCGCGACATGGCACTGTCATCGGATGAAATCGGCCGACTGCTGCGGTCGATCGACCAATCGCCGAGCATTTCTGGTGATACACGTCTGGCGTGTAGGCACGCGGCAGACCGTTGTCGTGTCTTCAATGGTGAGTTTCAACTGCGAGCGCGCCGTTGATTTCTGACGCCAGTTGAGCACCAGCAACGCCTTGAGCTGCGTCAGCAGTTCGCGGGCAGCCTTCTTCACCTCGGCGCGTTCCTCAGTCGTCAGTTCCGGCGCAGGCCGGGTCAGGATGTCGAAGATGACCAACTCTTCCTCGCTCATGTTCTCCCGCACATGGCGTTCCTGCTCGTCGTTCAGGCTGTTCGACAGCTTCACCAGTTCCTCGATGCTGCAGCTGCCGGCGTTGTAGCTTTCGATCAGCGCCTCGAACTTCTCGGTGAAGTCGGCGCGAGTGCGGTTCAACTGGATCATCTTCTCCAGTTGGACGTAGATCGCGGCCTTGAGGACTTCGAGATCGGTGTTCTTGTGCTTCGATTCCTTGAAGCGTTGCGCAAGCGCCTCAAAGTTGATCTTCGAGAGGTCGAGTGCGGGTGGTCCCGACTGGCGGATTTCATGGCCGGTTATGGATTCGTCGAGTAGGCCGTTGATCTGCCCCATCACCTGCGAGAAGTCTGGCGGATTCAAGTTCAGCTTGGCACGAATAGCCTCGGCCAGCGTAGTCAGGCAGGCGACCCGGCTGGCGAATTCCAGCGCCGACGGGTCGGGCTTGACGGCGCGGTAGAGCGTGCTGACCAGTCGCCCATGGGCGAAGAAGTCGCGGCGTAGCGGGTCGTCGGTGTCCTTGAACTTCTCGTCCAGCCCCGGCTGCGATTCGTTCATCCGCTTGCGGTTCGATGTCGAGGCCCAGGGTCTGCATCTGCTGGATTTCGTTCTGCCCCGGCGAAACGATCACCGCCATGTCGGTGCTGGTCAGCAAGTCCAGCCGTTGTTTCAGTTCGGCCATGCGCAGATCGCGCCGCGCCTGTTCGGGCGTCATCTCGCTCAGACGGTAGATGCCTTCGTTCAGGGCGGGATTGACGAGCTGCAATTCCGGCGTGCGATTCTCGTAGAACAGCGGCACGGTGGCACCGTCTTCGATGGACTGCTGGAAATCGTAGATCGAGACGTAGTCACCGAAGACTTCCCTGGTGCTCTCCTCGCCGGCAATCAGCGGCGTGCCGGTAAAGGCCAGGAACATTGCCTTGGGCAGCGCGGCGCGCATGTTGAGCGCCAGCGTGTCGTACTGGCTGCGATGCGCCTCGTCGGTCAGCACGATCACGTCGGAGCGGTCGCACAGCAGTTCTGGCGTCTGAAACTTGTGCACCAGCGTGAAGACGTAGCGGTGGTTGCCGCGCAACAGGTCGCGCAGATGGGCGCCGCTGGCGGCGTGGCATTCGTCGCCCTCGGCCTCGCTTACCGCGCTGGTGGTCTTGAAGGTCTTGGCGATCTGCTCGTCCAGTTCCACACGGTCGGTGACGACCACGAAGGTCCAGTTGCCGGCCAGCTTACGCAGCACCTTCTGGGCGAAGACGCCATCGAGAAGCTCTTGCCGCTGCCTTGCGTCTGCCAGAACACGCCGCCACGCCCGTGGCCCAGCTGGCGGGCTTCGAGCATCTTGCGAACAGCGTTATTGACGCCGAGAAATTGGTGGTTCTGGCCGATGATCTTGGCCAGCCCGGCCTTGTATTCGGAGAACAGCGTGAAGTTCTCGACCCGATCGAGCAGGCGGGCAGGGTCGCAGGTGCCGCGCAGTATCACTTCCAGCGACAGCCGGCGCGGTTCATCCTCGCGCTCGATGCGCTTCCACTCCACCCAGCGATCCCAGTCGGCGGTGAGCGAGCCGACGCGGCTGTCGGTGCCGTTGCTGGTGATGAGCAGTGCGTTGCTCCAGAACAGCGCCGGAATCTGCTTCTTGTAGTGAGTGAGGTTCTCGTCGAAGGCCGCCCGCGCCGGCACGCCAGGCTTCTTGAGTTCGATCACCACCCAGGGCAGACCGTTGACGAAGCCGACCAGGTCGGGCCGGCAGATGTAGAGCGAGCCGGTCACGCTGAACTGGCTGACCAACTGGAAGTCGTTGTTCTCGGGATGCTCCCAATTCACCACGCGCAGGCGTTTCGGTGCGTTGGCCACCACTCTGGCCGCCGTGTTCGCGGTCGGGAACGGACACGGTGATGCCTTCCTTGAGCAGTCGATAGACCTCGCGGTTGGCGGCTTCCAGACTCATCGCCGAGCGGTCGCGGGTCAGTTCATCGATGGCGGTTTGAATCGCTTCCGGCGGCAACTTGCCATTCAATTTGCCCAATGTCGCTTGCAGGCGCTTCACCAGCATCACCTCGCCCTTGGTCTCGCGGCCGAGTGTTCCGCCCGCGCCAAGAGTTTCTTCCAGCGCCGACACCGTCTGCCAGCCGAGCGCGCCGAATGGCCCGATAGCGGGTTGCTCGACGAGCTGGTCCTCGGACTAGGCGTGGGCTGTCATGTGCCGGATTTCGACAAAACATGCAAACGGTTACGCAAGTCTGCAGGGGCATAGAACACAAAGGCATTCCCCTGCTTGGTTTTTTCCAACAGCCCCTGCGACTCCAGTGCCAGCAGATCCTGACGTGCAGTTTGGTAGGCTACCGCGTGTGAATGTTGATGGGCATCTACCCGATACGCCCCGCCGACATTACGCAATGCGTGGTTGAGCAGTGCCGTTTGCCGGTGATTGAAACGCCCTCGCAACGCGGGCGATGCCGCCAGCAGTTGCTCGGTTTCCTTCTGCTCGCGCGACTTCCGGGCCACATACTCGTGCAACGCGGCGATCGCCTGACGTATGGCCTGCAACTGGTGCAAGACAAAATAGGTGGTGTCGTTCTTGTCAGTTTCCGTATGCAAATAGGCGCGCATGTATTTCGCCGGTGCCTTGCGCAGGATATGGCTGATCGACGTGTACTCCATCAGCCAGTAACCGCTACGCGCCATCGACCAGTAAAACAGTGCCCGTGCCGTGCGTCCGTTGCCATCGGCAAACGGGTGGTCGTAGCCGATCATGAAGTGCAGCAAAATCGCGCGCAACACCGGATGCACGAAGGGCAAGGACGTTTCATCGGCATTGGCGAAATTGCACAGCCGCTGCATGCGCGCAGGCAATTCGGTATGCGTCGGCGGCGAATGCAAGGTCGTGTTGTCTCGCGCATCAACCACATGCACGTCGTCATGGGTCCGATAACGTCCTGCATCGAGCGGATCGTCCAGCGTATCTTCAGTCAATATACGGTGGAGTTCGAGCACATGCCCAGGCGTGAGCTGGACGTCACGCAGTGAGCGTAGGTGTTCCATGGCCCGGTAGTTGTTGAAGATCATTTTCTCGCCGTGGTCGCGCGGCTTGCGACCGCTGCGCAACATGGCGGCAGCCACTTTTCGTGTGGTTGGAGCACCTTCCAGTTGGCTGGAGGTAATGGCCTCTTCGATCAGTGAGCCGATCAAATAGCGTTGCGAATCTGCCTTGAGCGGCGTTTCGGCTGACCGAATCTGGCCGGCCGCATCGCGGTCGATATGGTGCAAATCGATTGCCACCGGGCTGGGTGTGGCGAAGACAAAGGGCTTGCCCTGCTTGTCGCGCAGGGGCAAGGCCTGAAGCAGCGTCGCGCGTGAAATGCTGACGACTGCCCACCATTCAAGGTGTGTCAACCCCTCCGGGGTGGGCCGCCGGCGCAACTCATCCCAGTGCAGATACTTGCCCGAGGGGAGTGGATTGAAGTGCTGCATGGCCGTCGTTATGCGCTCAGGCATGAGTTGAGCAAAGACGGTTTCGACGGCAGGGGCGTGTTGGGGGAGGCGCATTGTCTACTAATGTAGTTATGAATTAGTAGAAATTAGTATAGGCAGGCGAGGTGAGCAAAGTCTACTAAATTGACTAAAGATTAGTAGAAATTGCCAGGCGTGCTTAAGCTGCCTCGATCTCGATCTGGCCGGAGAGCAGGCGCGGCAGCAGCAGGTCGCGGGTGCGTCAGAGGTTTTGGATTGGGAAAACGAGAGCCTGCATCTGCGCGATTGCTGGCTCGATGACTGCCGAGAACTGTTGCGCAACAGCCGATGTCGGGATCGTGATTTGGTGCTCCGCGAGCACGGCCCAGCTTGCTCAAGGCATTTTTGAACCATTTGATGTAGCGGTAGCGAGCGCTACAAACTCGTCGTCCGAAACGCAGCCCACAACAATGGCGTAATGTTCCGGCCTTCGAGAGCGGATGATGACTGTGTCGGCAGAGCAAAGACAGTTGAATGGCGCGACGCTGACTTTGTAGAAATACGGCCGAATTTTTTCGAAGAGAACTTCGCCTTTCTTGAACTCCAACTTGTTGGAGCCAAGTTCCGCCGTGGTTTCCCATGTGTCAAGCGCGAGTGATCTTCGTGGAATATGTTCGAGACCAACGAAGGGGGCTGGATCTTCGAGTGGCCCTTTGGGTACGTTGCGCCGCATATCTTCTGCGATTTCGCCTAATTTCTTCACCTCCCACCCTTGTGGAATCTTGCCGAGGGGGGATGCGACGTGGGGGTGGTTTTCGTGGCCGGGGAAGCGGAAGTGGACGAACCACTCGCGGTAGAGGGTGCGGGCCATAGTCTCCATAATCTTGATGCGCCGCTGGCTGTTCTCGATGAGTTCGTCGTAGGCCGACAGGATGCCCGC
Source organism: Candidatus Accumulibacter cognatus (assembly GCF_000584975.1). NCBI lineage: Bacteria > Pseudomonadati > Pseudomonadota > Betaproteobacteria > Candidatus Accumulibacter > Candidatus Accumulibacter cognatus. The sequence goes on from NZ_JDST02000091.1 coordinate 27,143, forward strand.
GATGCGTTGCTGGACGGGGAGCGGGGGAAGTGGAAGCTCAATACGTTCCAAGATTCCGTGGTTCAGCGACGCCATCGTAGCGCCATGCGAACACTGATTCATCATCCAGCGTTGATGATCCGGAGTCAGGAAATAGTATGAGGCAAACAGTGGATCCACTCGCTGAGAGGAAAACCGGAGACGCAGACAGTCAGAGCTTTGAAACCACCCGTTTTGTTCTTGGCGGATGAACACATGCCTTTCCACTGCACCCTTCCGACCGAAAACAATGTCCCCCGTTCTTGAGAATGTGAGATGAAAGACGGTCGCGTGTTGATCGGGAAATGAACTCCAGTTTGTCGGTCTTGATGCTATCGAAGCCGATATTGCGGACATTGATGACAGGAGTTCCGTTCTCCGTGTAATAGCTGGCTTTGAGTTGCGTTCCGAAAGGGCCAGTTGTCAATTCAGCTTCGCCTGATGCGACAAGCTCTCCGACGGAAATGCGCGAAAACTCTGCCACTTTGTAATCATTCACTCCCCTACA
>NZ_JDST02000092.1:0-6334 GCF_000584975.1 Candidatus Accumulibacter cognatus
GATCGAAGGCAGCTTGATTGACACCAGAACCAGGCCCGGCCAAGCGCCGGGTTTTTTTATCGGTCACGAAACAATCATGGCGACTCGTCGGCGGTGGTCAAATCGAGATGATCCGGCCGTCTCAATCCCTTTGAATACAGGGCTGGTTACTGACAGGGAATCATGAACAAAACACGCATCATCTCGTTCGTCTCAATCCCTTTGAATACAGGGCTGGTTACTGACGCACGGCAATGGGCCACAGTCAACGTACTGGATACGTCTCAATCCCTTTGAATACAGGGCTGGTTACTGACGTCAAGGTAGAGGATACCTTGAAGGATCTGATCTTGTCTCAATCCCTTTGAATACAGGGCTGGTTACTGACTGCACCTACGCAACTGTAGCTTGTCTTTCAGACACTTGGCGGGGTCGTTCCCAACTTTTCTCTTGCCCCTCGGAGATGTCTTTCCGTAACAGCCACAGAATCCTCAAACTGACGCTTCGTTGTCTCACGACATGCCATGCAAGCGCATCAGATTTGATGGTACCAATGATGGGATTCCAATTCGCATAAACCTGAAACCCTTGCTAAGACTGGCTTTGCGTGGCATTGCTGGCGGAGAGGGCGGGATTCGAACCCGCGGTAGGCTCACACCTACGCCTGATTTCGAGTCAGGTACATTCGGCCACTCTGCCACCTCTCCTTCGGGCGCGAATATTAGCACAAGATGACCAGACGCTACGCTGAGGGTGCCATATTCGGTCAAAATTGCGGATGCTCTGGCTATGCTGCACGCCCACTTGCGTATAAACTGCCGCTGCATTGCCCGACGCTGCAGTCACTTTGCCACCCTTGGCGGCGAGTCCAGCTGCTCATTATTTTGGAGAACAATGATCCTTGCCAGACTCATTTCGCTTCCTTGCTGACTACACGGCCGCATGATCGAGAACAGCGGCAGCGACATCGGGCAAACGCCATTACCCAGGGCCATGAGCCGGAAGCCAACGCCGGATGCGGAGGCCATCGCCGCTGAAATGGCCGGTTTTCGGCGCGAGATGCTGCGTTTCGCGATCCTGCAGTTGCGTGACCAGGCTAGTGCCGAAGATGCCGTGCAGGAGGCGATGCTCGCCGCGCTACAGGGGGCCGACCGTTTTGGCGAGCGGGCCAAATTCAAGACCTGGGTCTTTTCGATTCTCAAGAACAAGATCGTCGACATCATCCGGCGACGAGTTCGCGAGCCGAACTACCAGAACCCCGAAGAAGAGATCGATGAAAGCGATTTCGACCCGCTTTTCTCCGCCAACGGCCACTGGCAACGCGATGCCCGCCCTGCGGACTGGGGAGACCCGGAAAAGAGTTTTGAGGACCAGCGCTTCTGGGCGGTCTTCGATAGCTGCCTGAATCGCCTGCCGGCAGCAACAGCGCGCGTTTTCATGATGCGTGAGATGCTTGGTCTGGAAACCGACGAAATCTGCGAGGAACTGTCCATCAGCAGCAACAACTGCTGGGTGGTTCTGCACCGGGCACGCATGGGTCTGCGCCTGTGCCTCGATCAGAAATGGTTCATGACCGGAGAACTGGCCCGAGAATGAACTGCAAGGAAGCCATCCGGCTGATGTCGGAAGAAATGGACCGCGATCTTGACGGTGGCAATCGCTTTGCACTGCGGCTGCACAAGTTGATCTGTGTCGGCTGCAGAAACTACCAGAAGCAACTGTCTTTCATCCGACAGGCGTGCCAGCAACAGGTGGCTGTCGACGACGCGCCCCCCACCACCCCCGATTTGAATCCCCCTCAGAGGTTGTGAATAAATCGACTGCGCGACCGATCTGCGGCGTTGCTCAGTCGCTCACTCCTCGCCTATCCATTTGATATGTCTCGTCGTTCGCTCCCTCGCGCTTTGCCTCTCGGCCTGCTCGCGACGATTTCTTGACAACCTCTCAGCAACCAACGATGCCGCCATCCTGGCGGCGGATGACCATGGTTGCCGAGCGTGGTCGGCCACCGGTCAGTTCAGGGAACTGACTGGCTGGCCAGACTGCCCCGGTCAGCGGCTTGGCCGGAGCGAAACGGCCACCGACGACCTCACCGGGATGCTGAACGTTGATGAACAGGTTGCAACCATCAGGGCTGGCCGTGAGTCCAGTGATCTCGCAGCCTCTCGGCCCGGTGAGAAAGCGCCGGATTTCGCCACTTGCAACGTCGGCGACCAGCAGCTGATTGTTGCCGAATCGCTCATGGTCGCCACGATTGACCGCACTGCCGGAGATGTCGGTGGCAATCCACAGGCGACCGTCGGGGTCGAACCACAACCCGTCCGGACTGGCAAAGGCGTCACCTCGGATGTTGCCGCGTTTGTCGGGGTCGGGATGCTGCGGGTCGCCGCAGAGAACGAAGATGTCCCAGGCGAAACTGGTAGCCGCTGCCGCAGCACCCTGCCCGTCTCCCTCGCGCCAGCGAATGATATGGCCGAACGAGTTGTCGGCACGTGGATTGGCGGGGTCGACAGCGCTCCGCTGACGGTTGTTGGTCAGGCTACAGTAGACTTCACCGGTTCGTGGATGGACGGCAACCCACTCCGGGCGGTCCATCTTCGTCGCTCCGACACGGTCGGCAGCTTGACGGGTATGGATCAGGACGTCGGCCTGGTCGGCAAAACCATGGGCTGCGTCGAGACCGTTCTGCCCATGCTGCAGAGCAATCCACTGGCCGCGCCCATCGGCAGCAAAACGGGCGACGTACAGCGTCCCAAGCGCGAGCAACGCGGCACCGCCGCCTGGTTTGCCGGCGTCGAAACGATCACGTGAGACGTACTTGTAGAGATACTCGAAAGCCTCGTCGTCGCCCATGTACACCACCACCCGGCCATCGCCGGCCAGCGTCAGCATCGCTCCCTCATGTTTGAAGCGGCCGAGTGCGGTGTGCTTGACCGGTTCGCTACCCGGATTCCAGGGATCGATTTCGACGACCCAGCCGAAACGATTGGCTTCGTTGGGCTCGCTCGCCACATCGAAACGGCGGTCATGCTCGTGCCAGCGGTAGCCGGCACTCCGGGCACGGATACCGTAACGTTTCTGTGTCGGCGTCGGCTGGTCGAGTCCGTTGAAGTACGCGTTGAAATGCTCCTCGCAGGTCAGGTAGGTGCCCCAGGGCGTAACGCCCATTGCGCAATTGGCGAGGGTACCGGCCACGCGCTGCCCCCCCGCGTCGTCGCGGGTGCGCATGGCAGCGGTGCCGGCAGCCGGACCGTCGATGCGCATCGGCGTGCGCGCCGTGATCCTGCGGGCGTAGGTGGAAGGCCGGACGAGCTGCCAGCGCACGTCCTTGCAGCGGCTTGTGAGTTCGATCTCGATCACCGAAACGCCATGCGCATTTTGCGACTTGAGCGTCTTGGCCTCGCTCCAGTTGGCGCCACCATCCGGGTGAAGCAGGTTTTCGTCGGTGTATTCGTGGTTCACGCACAGCAGGCCGTGCGTCGACGAGGGTTGGCCGTGGCTGACGAAAGGAAAGAAATGCATCCCGTCGTGATGCATTCCCGCCTGCTCGGCCTGCTCTGCGGCACTGTTACCGGCATCGGAGCGGAAAGCCGGGCCATTCGAGATCGGGTCCCCCCAAGCGTAGAGCACCTGCAGAATATAGGCTTCGGGAACGCGTACAAGATCCTCAGTGGATGCGGCAATCGCTCTGAAACCGATCTCTGATCGGTCTGCAGCAGCCAGCGCGGGCAAGCCGAGAAATGGCAGTACGACACTGCCGAGACTCAGTTGAAGCAGGCGGCGGCGTATTTGGGCATGTGGCGCAAGCGCTGTGAGAAACTGTTCAAAATGCGGGTTCGGGCTGTCGTTGCTGACCGGATCGTCATCCATGGGCGGCATTGCTGCAAAGAGAGCGAAAAAAGCAATTATCAGGCAGACGAGGCTGGCGGGCCAATCGGCAAGCAGTAGCGGCTCAGAGGAAATTTTTTCTAACAGCCCACAGTCATTCCGGCGTACTCCGGAATCCAGATTGATGCATCTGATCAATAATGAAGGATATTTTGCCGGAGCACTTGCTCCAGACTCTTGACCTTTCCTGCAGGAGGTGAATACGATGGCCCCGGCTTGGTTGGCAGAATACTTTGAGCCGAATCGAATAGCGGCTGTGCTGCTGCTCCGACTTTCCTATCGTCATGAACCGTCTTGGATAAGAGTGTCAATGTCTTTGTCTGCGCCAATCTGGTCATGGCCTACTGCTGGCTGGTTGCGCGCCTGCCGTGCGCGGCCGAAACCCTGCGCGCCGACGGCTTTCTGGTGGAACCGGGTGGCAAGGGACTCAATGTAGCGGTGGGCACACGCCGTTTGGGCGCCGAGGTCAGCGCGCTGGTTGGCGTTGGGCGCGATTCCGGCGGCCGGTGTTTGCGCGATCTGTTTGCCGCGGAAGGGATATCCACGGAACTGGTGTTCGACTTCGACACCCCGTCCGGGCATGGCGCCGGACTGATTGGCGCCAATGGCGAGAACCTGATTGCCGTGTATCCCGGCGCGAACGATCGTCTCGAAGCCAGTCACGCGATTCTTTCACAAGCCGCCATCGCAGCCGCCGATCTGGTCTATGGCCAGTTCGAGACATCGCTGGGCGTACTTTGGGAATGCTTCCGCCGCGCACGCAGGGATGGCGTGCGCACGGCGCTTAACCCTTCACCTTGGCAGCCCACAGCGCCGCAGCTCTTGGCATTGTGCGATATCCTCATCGTCAACGAAGTTGAAGCGCAGGGGCTCATCGGCTGTGGAGATCTGGTTCAGGACACCCTGATGGGCTGCCTCGCGCAAGTGCGCGGACACGTAGCCGATTTCTTCCGCACATGGTCCGGCGAACTTCTGGTGTTGACCCTGGGCTCACGTGGAGCCCTCGCCTTTCCGCGCGCAGGGAATTGCGTTGCCGCTCCGGCTTATCCCGTCACCGCTCTCGACAGCATCGGTGCCGGCGATGCCTTTGCTGCCGGCCTGTTATACGGTCTGGGAGCCGGCATCCCCCTCCCCGACGCGCTCGACCAGGCCAATGCCTGTGGCGCTTTCATGGCCGCGCATCGGGGCGTGTTATCCGCACTCCCGACGGCGGAGTTGCTACGCGATTTCAGACGCGGCCTGGCGGCTGTTCAAACCACAACTTCATTGCCGTGATTGCGCCGGTCAGGAAGACCATGACCGCGCTGGCCACGCTCAGCGGCAGGTCCTGCCTGAGCAACCCATGGACTAGCCAAGGGGCCAAGCAGGATTTGAGTTTCCTCGAGTTCGTATCGGCTATCCGGTGACCAGACCGCGCTCAACCCAAACGCGGGCGGATTCTCTCAGGCGCGCAGCTTCAACCGATACGCGTAGGCATCGCCGCGGAACAACCCTTCCACGTATTCCACAAGTTTCCGGTGGCTGGAGTAGGTGCGGCGCTTCAGCAACAGACAGGGCGCGGGCGCCGAAAAACCGAATACTTCGCTTTCCAGCTCAGAACTCAGCACCGCTTCGATGCTCTGATCCGCATCGGCGAGGACGATCCCGCACGGATCGCGCAAGAAGGCATAGGCCGAACCATTGGTATCCCAATTCTCCAGGTCCGGTGCCAGGCCCAGGTCATACCAGGCTGTCTCGTAGCTCATGGGCTGTTCGTCACCCAGACGCAAGCGCACCATCTTGAGAAATCGCGCTGACGAAGGGCGTCCGAACATGGAAGCCAGCGTACGATCCTGTATCACCATGCGTTCAAGCAGACGCGTGGAAGGTGTCATGCCCAGTTCGCGCATTTCCTCGGAAAATCCCTTGAGCCGGCCCATTTCGGGACTCACGCGCGGCGTACCGCGAACCACGGTGCCGCCACGCCCGTAGGAAGCCAGCTTATGGGACTCGCGCAGCGAGTCGTAGCAGCGCTTGACGGTCGTCCGGCTGACGGCAAGCAAGTCTGCGAGCACCCGTTCCGGGGGCAGGTTGGCGCCTTCGGCCAATTCACCGGAATCGATCAGGCCGGTCAGTTGCTGCAGAATCTGCTGATAGTAAGGCTGGGAATTGCCTGGGTTGGGCCGGAGACGCTCCGCCAATGCTTCAACTGGAATCACTTCGGTCATTACTGGCCTCCATTTTGGATCTGTCTACGTGAGTCTCATGATAATCGACGATCGAGCGTCGAAACCACGCCTACGGTAACGTACGGTAACGACATCGGAAAGGATTTCATCGCCATACAGCATCTGTCCGACGGATGTACGGTCGACCTCATTGGTGTGCGCCGGGGCCGTCATGCCGCACAGCCAAACGTACGACTCGCGATGGATGATGCACCACACGGAGCTGAGTTCGTGTGATGGATATACTGAAATAGGTAACA
>NZ_JDST02000093.1:0-19874 GCF_000584975.1 Candidatus Accumulibacter cognatus
CTCACCGCCGTGCACAACTACCACATCCGTCGCGCCGACGGCACGACCGCCGCCGAGCGCTTTTTTGGCCGTGCCCACGAAACGTTGTTCACGCAGGCGCTCCAGCGCATGCCGTTGCCCCCACGACCCGCGCGACGACGACCTCGACCGCCCAAACCGCCCTATCTGATGCCGCTGGGGCGTAGGGGGTGGCCGGAACGATGATCAAGGCCGCCATAATGCCGGAGTCTCAATCCCTTTGATTTCAGGGCTGGTTACTGACTGCGCCTAGGTGATTGTAGCTTGTTTTTCAACGAGTTGGCAGGGGTGTTCGCAAGTTTTCAATGGACCTGTCGAGATGTCTCCCGGCAGGCCGTCGGTGAGCGTGTATCGCCCCAGTCCGAACACGGTTTCCTTGCCGACATGCAGCCATTCTCCGAGTTGCAGCAACGGGGCGAAAGGCGCGAGCGGACCTTCGAGCCGCCAGGTTCCGACTACCCCGCCGAGGCTCATCTTCTGCTGCTGTCGCGACGAATAGCGGGTCCAGTCGAGCCAACGGAGGTTCTTCTCCTCACGGATGCCGGTACAGGCAGCGCGGAGCGTCGCGAAGTCATCGACCAGAGCACTCGGTGAATAAAACTCGGCAAGCAGGTTGGCGCGCCGCGCCAGCGCCATCAGCAGTGTTCGTGCCTGTAGTCTGTCCGGTGGCAGGGCACGGCCGTTCTGCTGTAGGCGCAGGGGGGTTTCAAACCGGAGTGTGGCCGTGCTCGTCCGCGAATCGTCGGATTCGCCGACCAGCGCAATCCCCTGGTCATGCGTCGCAATCGTGCCGACTTCGGGGCGATGAATTTCCTGATCGCCGTGCTCACTGCAATGGACGATGCGGACGAGATCCGCCGTTCCGTCACCCGCACCGATGCCGCGTGCGAGGGCGCGCCGCCAGGTGAGGAGGATTAGCGGCAGTTCCTGCAACGCCCGCCCGATCAGCACCTGATGAAAAATCAGGGTCTCGCCCGCCGCCAGCACTCGACTTCCCCAGTCCGACGGCTCGATGATGTAGGGGGCGGGAATCTGTGAGAACTTCTGCAGGCGATGCGCCGGGGGAGGGGGCGGGGCGAAGATCGCCGGATACGGGCAGGTGGCGAGCAGCGGACAGCCGGCACACTCCTTCTGCCGGGTCATGCAGGCAAGCTGGCGCAGGGCGTGGCCGAAGGCGCCGCGCAACATCGATCCGGCGTAGTCAGGCAGGCGGATGGTCTGCCGCACCTTAAACTCGAAGCGGTAGCGGGCGACCGGGAAAGTGTTGGCGGCGTTCATGAGGCACGCAGCACCGAGAGCTTGAGCTTCTTGCGCTCATCCTTGAGGTCGACCCTGACGACCTTTGGCAGCCAATGCTCGATGGCGTCGGCGGCGGCCTGTCGCTCGGCCTGCGGCCAGGCGGCGGCGTCGCCGGCGAGCGCCTTCGCCTTGGCGTGGTCCTCGCCATTGGCGTTTACCAGTTTGCCGCGCAACTGCTCGGCGCGGGCGGCGAAGTCGCTCTTGAACGCCTCGATACGGCGCTGGTTTGCGGTCATCGAGGCAAGACCGCGCTGCCTTTCCTGCTCGGCCGCGGCTTCGGCACACTCGGCCGCGGCTCTGGCCTGCTTCTCGCGGGCGAGGTTGGCCGCGGCTTCGGCGCGCTGCGCCTGTTCTTCCCGGAGGCGAAGCAGGCGATCCTGATGTGCTTCGCGCAGGAGTCTGCTGCGCGCCCCGAGTTGCTGTTGCACGGCGTCCGAGAGGTGGCGGTGACGGTCGTCGCAGGCGTCGACCCAGATCCAGCCGAAAGGCAGCAGCCCGCTGTCGCCGGCTCGGGTGAGGCTGGCGTAGCGCTTTTCGGTGGTATTGGGGCGAAAGTCGAAAGTTTGCCTGCCGTTGACTCGCGGGCCGAGGATCTTGATGCTGCGCAGGCCGCCGAGGGTCACCGATTCGGCGCCCGAATGGTGGCCGACGCGCAGCAGGAAACCCTGCCGTGCCTGGATCAGTTCGCCAAGTTCTTCGCCGAGAAGGCGGGAGATCAACCGCGCCCAGTCACGGTCGAGCAGCGCGCCGAGCACCGGGTGCTGCAGTTCGGCTTCGAGCTGCGGGCGGTAGAAGCCGTTGCAGGCGTCGCAGAGGGCTTCCCAGCGAATCGTCGCGCCGGGGCCGAAGCGCAGCTCGCCGAGGAAGGACGCCGGTAGCGCTTCCGGGATCGTTTCGAGGAACACCTTGAGTTCCGGCGATGGCCGTTCGTCGTCGCGTGGCGGGCGCTTCTTCTTGCTGATCGCGTAGAGCACGCGCGTCGGTGGCGGCGTGCTGTCTTCCTCGGGGTGCGCGTCGGCGAGCGCCAGGTGTCGGAAAGGGTCGTTTTCGAACTTGCCGGCGGTGTAGCCGAGCAGACGCTGTTCGAGGCTGCGCGCGGCGCCTTTTTTGTCCTTCTCCTCGGCCGGAGTGAGTGGTGAATCGGCGTTCAGATGGTGCAGCCAGGCGGTGCGGATGCTGCCCTTGAGCGAGCTGCCGGGCAGATACGGGGTGCCGTCGAAAGGCCGGAAGGCGGTACGGGCGAACTGAAAGCTGTTGTAGGTGGCTTCGCCGCCGGGGTCGCGCTGCGTCGGCCGGCCGGCCTTTGTGGCGTATTCGCGAGCGAGCTCCCCGGCGACGGCCACCTGCTGCGTGGCGAGTTCGGCAAAGCGCGCGGCGCCATCGCGAAAGAAACGCTGGATGGCGCCGATCGGGTCGCGTTGGTCGGCCATCGCGGCGAGGCGCTTGCGCTCGCTGTCGCTCAGCGATTCGGCAAGGTCGGCCGGGTCGAGGACGTGCAGCAGGTCCTCGTGAATGACGAAGCCGCTCGGCTCATAGACTTCGCCGCAGCCGATGTGAACCGGCGAGAGGGTCGAGAGGGCCAGCGTGGTCACGGTGCGGACTCCAGAGCGAGGGGAGCAACGGGGGCATAGCCCTGTTGCACGGTGGCGGCTTCGGCCTTGGAGAGTCTGCCGGCGCCACCGAGACCCTGGCCGATGAAGGGACGGGCGGCAAAGCCGCTGGCCGGGACCAGTACGGCGCCGCTGGCGGCGAGCAGCACCGGCGTCTTGAACGGCCGGCCGGCGACCGCCAGGGTGTTGCCGTGGCGGCCGAAGCGGGTGAGCACGCGCCAGTAGCTTGACGTGCCGACGAAACCCTGGCCCTGCGGCGCGCACGGGGCGAGCGTCCAGTAGGCGTTGGCGCCAGCCGGGGCAGCAAAGGCCGTGGGTGCGATGCCTTCCAGCGTGAACTTGCCGAGGCCGACGCTGGCGTCGCGGCCGAAGCCGCTGCTGCCGATCGCCAAGAGCAGGCTTGCCGCCTCTGCCGCCGTGAGGCGTTCGCTATCGAGCACCAGGTAGAGATCGATGCGCTGTCCGGCGCTGTGGCAGGTCTGCGGCACGCTGTAGGGGGCAAAAGCGCCTTCTCCGGTGCCGCCGGTGAGGCGGTTGAGCGTGTTGTGCGCCTGCATGCTGCGCTGCGGCGCCTGACCGTAGGCCGTGGTGTCATCGACGGCGTTGGCGAGCTGGACGGCCAGACGCTCGCCGCTGCGCGCGGCGGCCAGCCAGCGCTGCCGTTTGGCGGCCTTGCGCTGTGCCGGATCATCCACGGTTGGGGAGAAATGCTGCGGCAGCGTCGGTCGCGGCAGGTAGCCCGCCGGGAAGCCATCAGAGACCACCAGCCAGGGACTTCCCTCGGTATAGCCTTGGAGGCGGCGGCGTAGTTCGGCCTCGCCGGCCGCTTCGCGCAGCGCCCAGCAGAGCTGGCCGAACAGCGTGTCGCCGGCGAGCGGTGTGCCGAGCGGGGTGTGTAGCGCCAGCGTGGCGCGATGGAGGGCATGCGGCATGCTTCAGGCGCCCGTCGGGAAAAGGGGGAGGGCGTCGAAAGCGGTCTGGATCTGGGTTCCGTCGAGTGCCAGCCCGCTCAGGGCCACCTTGCCGTAACCGCGCGAACCGGAACCGCCGAGACTGTCGGCGGTGAGCAGCTTCAGGCCGCGCAGCAGCAGCGGCAGCAGATCCTCGTCGTCGATGACCTTCAGCGTCAGCCGGAAATCGAACTCGGCACCGGCGATGACGCGCTCGGTGAAGCGCGGGTTTTCAGCGACGCCGGCGATGCGGTTGATCGAATTTTCGCTCTTGGCCTCGGTGCTGAGCAGGTTGCGCGCGCGGGCCTTGGCCAGCCACTCGGCATTGAGCAGGCAGTCCCAGAAGGCGATGCGGGTCGGTCCGATTTCATTGACCAGTCGGTCGACCTCGCCGCCAGGCGCGCCGCCGAACAGGCGCAGCAGATCGCGTGCTTCCCGGTTGTCGTGTGTGGCGAGGTGCTGGAACGAGAAGGGATGGCCGTTGCTGATGCTGACCAGGCCGAGCTGCCATTCGAGCAGCGAGCGGATCTTGCCTTTGAGCGATGATCCGGGGATGTACGGCTGGCCGTCGAGCGGATTCTTGACGACCGGGTTGTCGGTGCCGCCGATACGCATTTCGGTATCGCCAGCGCCGATGTGCAGGCCGGTCTTGAGGGTCAGTGTGGCGGTGAGCTGCTTGATCCGGGTGAGTTGCATTGTGTTTTTCTCCCTGGGGGTCAGGCGCGTAGCGCCTTGAGGAAACCGAGGACGGCTTCGAAGTGGAGGCGGAAGTGGTCGAGTGCCTTGGCGTTGGTGGTGGTCTTGAGGCAGTCACGGAACCACGAGACGAATTGTTCATCAACCAGTTGGCGCCCTTTGGCGTAGGCCACCTTGGCGTTGAGCATGCGGATGAAGGCCTCGTACTGGCGGAATTTCTCGTCGTCGCCGTTGATGCGTTCCTGCCAGCCGACGAGTTCGTCGTAGAAGCGGCGAATCTGTGTCGGCTTGTTGAGATGGCGGGCGGCCTGATCGAGTCGGGTGGCGACGTTCTCCGCTTCCTTGTTGAACAGTTCGGCGTCGGGTGGAATGGCAGCCAGATTGATGGGCATCGTGGGTTCTCCTTGGGGTCATTGTGCGGCAAGTGGGCGACAGAATCTGTTACGACAAGCTTGCGATGTGCGTTCTTCGATCACTCGCGCTGACGGTAGAGCAGGACCGATAGCGGCAGGCGGTAAGCTCCCTTGTAGGTGCCGAGCACGCCGCCGATTTCGCGAATGGCGTCGGCCAGCAACTGCTCGCGTCGATTGCGCGCGGTTTCATCGCCCTTGACACGGTCGCGGAAGAAGCGCGCCAGCCGGTAATGGAGCTGCGAGCGCCAGATGGCGTCTTTCGGGAGGGTGCTTTCGGCACGGTCGGAGAGCTGCAGCAGGGCGTAGATGAGGCCGCTGGAAAAGCTTGCGCCGTGGCCGCCGGCGCGTGCCATGAGCGCTTCGAGCGCGGTCCGGCGCTGTTCCATCAGGGTTTGCCACTCGGTCCACGAGACGCTGCGCTGCCAGAGCGTGACGGCGTTCTTGCCAGGACGGTTTTTGGCTGCTGCCAGGGCCTCTTCGGCGTTGCGAGCGAGCTGGCGGATCGGAGTTTTCGGGGGATTCATCGAGAGACCCGCCGAGAAGGTGATCTGTGGGTTGGCGACGTAGGCCGCAAATCTCTCGCGTAGCGTTGTGGCCAGTGCGAGCGTCGAATCCCAGGGGCCGATCAGAAAGAAGTCGTCGCCGCCGGCGAAGACGGTATAGGTGTTGCGGTAGCGGGCGATACCGTATTCGTCACGACCGTGTTCGCAGAACCACGGTAGCCAGAGTGCGAAGAAGGCATTGACCTGGCGCGACAGCGAGGCCATCTTGGCGAAGGTCGGTTTTTCAAGGCCTTTCTGGAAGATCTCGCCGAGATTGTCGATGTCGCCCTTGATCGTCACCAGCGCGATTTCGCCTTGCCAGCGGTCGCCGCCGGTTGCCTGGCGGTCTTCGCAGGCGATCAGGTTCAGCGTCTTGATCGCCGCGCTTTGCGGCTCCGCCTCGACTTCCCAGCGGCCGTATTTGCCGGCGGTCTGCGCGTCGCCGGCGTCGAAGCGCGGCACGTAGCTATTGACGAAGCGCCGCGCGTAGCCACGCCAGAGCGTGCCGTCGGCTTCGGCGGCGTCGAAGTCCCAGACGCGCAGCAGCGTACCGTTGCGGGCCAGTTCGCCGTACTTGCCGGATTCCTCGGCGCTGGGGACGATCGCCAGACGGTAGCCGAAATAGTCGAGGCCGAGATAGTCGAGGCCGAGCACCGGTAGCGATTCGGCCACGCGGGCGACGAGCAGGCGGGCTTGCCGGGTCAGTTTTTCGCCGATGCGGATCTGGTCGTCGGCGAGCAGCGATAGCGCATAGCCGCGATTCGCCGAAGACACGGGGTCGGCCGGGTGGCGGCCGTTGATCTCGCAGACACCGAGCGTGTTGTCGAAGCGGTCGAGAAAATCGTCGAAGGTGCTGGTCGCGTCGGCGGCGCAGAGGTCAAAACGCTGATGCTTGGCGGTGTCGAGCGCGGCGAACAGGCGTTTGGTGAGTTCACCGAAGCGGTCAGCGGTAAAGTCGTTGCATGAGGCCGGCGTGCTGGCGAGGCCGACGCCGATCTCGCCGTAGGTGTGCTTCAGGCACCAGTCGTTGAGTTCCCGGCGGCAGCGCGCAATGGCGGCATGCGCGTCGGCGGTGTTCGGGGCGACGATCAGGAACTTGCCGGCGGCGTTGATGATCTGCGACGTTGACGGCAATTGCAGTGCTTCGAGCAGCTTGAGGGCTGCGCATTCGGCGAGCAGCGAGACCTGGAACGAGCGGCCGCGCAGCAGTTTGTGCGCGTGCTTCTGCGTTGCGCCGCCTTCGGCGAAGATGAAGTCCTGGATGCCGAAGAAGTCGCCCAGGACGAGCAGGATCTTTGCTTCGCTCCAGCCCTCGCGAACGGCGCGCGCGTCCTCGCTTCCCTGCTCGTGATGCCAGCGCCAGAGTGCCGTGGCCAGGGCGGCGGTGGCCTTGCTGTGATCGTAGAGCGAGACCTCGGGCTTGACGCCGAAAGCGGTGGCCGACGGGATGGCGTGCGTCATGGTCAGCCACAGACTGTCGAAATGGTCCAGCCAAAGCGGTAGCAAACCCAGATGCGCCTTCGGGATTTTCCGGATGCCGCTGAGCAGCGCTTCCCACAAGGCGAGGTACTCGGCGCGGGCACTGGCGTTGTCGTGCGGTGTGCACGCGGCGGTGGCTTGCGGGAAGATGCTGGCCGGCGAAAGCGCTTGCAGCGGGTAGCGCCATTCGAGCTTGCCTTCCTCGATGCTGGCCTGGCCGATCTGTTCGAAGAGCGTCAGCAGGCGGGCACGATAATGGTTCTCGCGCTCCTTGCTGTGGTTGTACTTGACGTCGAACTCGTCGCGTTCGAAGCCGGAAGCGACGCGATCCGCGGTAGCCACGATCCATTGCAGGAAAGTGTCCGGCCGGTGGTGCGCGCTGGCGGCGTTGACCGCCGAGTCGGTGGCGTTGCCCTCGGCCGCCGTCGAAAAAGGCCGACAGTCGCGGCGCAGGTCGGGGAAGTGACCGGTTTCTTCGAGAGCATCCCAGGCCAGGCCGGTATACGCGGCGTGGATGTGGCTGTGCCAGCCGGCACGTGGGTTGCTGCCTTCCTGGTGCCAGGGGCAGTACAGCGTCTTGTGGGCGTCGAGCCGGCCGTGATGCTCGATTCCGGCGCGTTCGGCGAGTTTGCCGACGTCGTGCATGAAGGCGGCCAGCGCGACGCGGGTAGACGGTTCGAGGAGGTTCATGGGGTTATTGTCTCCGGGTTACGGCTTGAAGAGTTTGTTGCGCAGCGCCTTGAGCGTGGTGTGCAGGCGGCCTTCGTCGTCGAGGGTACGGGCTTCCTGCTCGGCACGCGGTCGGACGCCATGCGCGAGAGAATTGCGCAGGTATTCCAGCTTGGCGACCTCGGGTTGCTGCGCGCGCGCACTGGCGTAATTTTTCTTGCGCAGTTCGAAGTCGGTGGGGTCGTCACTGCACTGGTTGCAAGCACGCGTGACGAAAGCTTCGTACATGAAGGTGGCGGCGCGCAGGTAATCGCCGCGTTCGCGGTAGGCGTCGGCGAGCGACAGTTCCCAGTCGTCGCGCTTGCCGCGGCGAAACCAGCTGATGCGTTTCGTCAGCGTGTCCCTGAACAGGCTGCCGAGCGCCCCGACATGGGCTTCGACCGCAGAAAAGGCACTGTTCAGCGTTTCGCGCGCACGCACGGGATTGCTCGTTCTCTCGAAGTAGGCAGCACGTGTCAGCAGGCGGGTTTGCCCTTCATCCATCCCGTCTGCCGCGAGCAGCGGTGCGAAAACGCCATAGTCTCCGTCCTTCTCGTAAGTGGCGAGCGCGTCGACCCAGTCGAGCATCTGCAGCAGGCCGCCGAGCGTGAGCACCGGCGTCTCGCCATCGGGCGTCGTCATTTCGAGGGCACCGTAATAGAGTTGCTCGACCTTGACGCCGACGACGCGGGAAAGGTAGCGCGCAGCCACCAGTGCGAGCATCGGCAGGTGACGAAAACCGTGTGTGACGTCGAGGAAAAGGCTCTCTCCGGGCTGCACGATACTGGCGAGCAGGTGGAGGATCTCGGCCTGCTCGGCGGCGTCGCGGGCGTAGGGGATGAGCAGACAATCGACGGGTATGCCGAGCTGCTGCTCGAGTTTCCGGCGTGGCAGTTCGAGCATGTCACGCGTGACCTCGCCGGCCTCGACGGCGGCCATCAGCTGCAGCGTGGCATCGTCGTCGCCTCCGGGTGGGAAGAAGACATCCCACATGCTGCCGGCGGTGCCGACGAGAACGAGGCGATCGGGCTTCAGGTATTCGGTCAGGGCCATGCCGAAGAAAGCGACACGGCGGGAGAAGCCGGCGTCGAAGCGGTAGGTCGCGGTGCGGTAGCCGGTCTGCGGGTCTGCTTTGCCCTTGCCGAGAAAGCTGATGAGAGTGATGATGGTCATGCTCCGGGAAGAATGTTGCTGATGGTGGCACCGATCTGCTGTGGCGCCTGGAAGGTGTCGTAACTCACCGCCGCCGGCCGCAGGCCGAGGCTGTAGCGGCGCGGCCGGCTGCCGCCGTCGCTGATCAGGTAGGGCTCGGCCGCCGGGCCGAGTTCGCGCCTGAGAATCTTCTTGAGCTTCGAGAGGTGCGCCGAGAAATACTCGCCATCCATGCCTTTGCGCAGGGCACGCTCGGTTTCGTCGAGATCCTTCATTGGCCCGGCGATCCAGCGCAGTTCGACGAGATAGCGCTTCTTCCAGTCGGCATCGGCAAGTTCCTTGGCCGGCGCCGGCAACGGCGCTTCGCCGCGCAGCGCGCGCCGGGCGAAGACGCTGAGCAACGCGAGTTCGGCCGGCGGCAGCGCGAAGATCTTGCCGGCAGCACGCACGCGGCGCGCTTCGAGGTCGATCTGCAGTTCTGCCGGCGCCAGAGCGTGGCGCGCCGCTTCGACGGTTTCGTTGTAGCTCGCGCGACCGGTGAGCAGCGCTTCGGGAAGGCCGTGACGCAGGCTGACGAAGGGCAGTTCGGCGAGCGTGATCTGCGCTTGTGCGCTATCGACGAGTCGGCCGCCGGGCATTTCGAGAACGTGGCTGGCCGGCGTCGGGTAGTAGAAGCCGATGCTGGCCTCGAAGGGCTCGGAAACCAGGACATGCGACAGCTTGTCCTGCGGGCGGCCGTAGAGCGACAGCGCATAGCCGAGGAAGAAGCCCATCGTCTTGCGGCCGCCGGCGATCGAGACATGGAGCGCGCAATCCGGGTCGGCGGTGAACTCGCGGATGATGCCGGTGATGCCGTCGGCGGCGCGGCGGTTGTCTTCCGGCGAACGGATGTCTTCGAGCGGCTTGCCGTTGACGTCCTCGAGGACGTGGATGGTGTCGGCGCTGAAATGGATCGGCGGCAGCGCGTAGTCGCGGCTGAGACGGTGGAACCAGCCCGGTTCCTCCGAGAGCAACGCCAGGCGGGCTTTTTCGGCGCCGCTGCGCGTGCTGATCAGATGGATTTCGGTGGGAATGAACGGACTCGCTGTGGGCGCAACGGCCAGGGCGTAAAGGGTCTCGGTAACGATCTGCGGCGACAGGCCGGTGACGGCGATCAGGATGCGGCGAGGATATTCGTGGGGGTTTTCTCGGGCGTTGGGCATCGTCTTGTCTGAGCGGGTAGGGACAGACGGTGATTGTCCCTGTTTTTCTCCGGCAAGGACGGATGGCAAGCTTGCGGCTTGCGGTGGCCAGGCTGGGGGCTGGCCGGTTCGTGGCGATCGAACAGGACTGGCCGTGGCCAGCGATAGCGCGAATGCCGCAGCAGGGGCCCGCCTCGGGCGGCCTGCTGCAGGTGGTCAAGAAGCCAATGTGGCTCTTGAATGGCCAGGCTTTGATGGGTGGTTCATACGCCGTGCTGCCTGAACCAGGCCTGCAGGCGACGCCAGCCGTCGTCGGCCTCGGTCTTGCGGTAACTCGGCCGGTAATCGGCGTGGAAAGCGTGCGGCGCCTGGTCATAGACATGGATCGTCGAGGCCTTGCTGGCCGGATCGGCCGATTCGGCAAGGGCCTTGCGCATCTTCTCGACGCTGTCGAGCGGGATGCCCTGGTCGAGTCCGCCATAGAGCCCCAGCACCGGCGCGTACAGCTTGCCGGCGATGTCGAGCGGGTGCCGCGGGTTGAGTTCGCTGGGCACGCCGACGATCCGGCCATACCAGGCGACACCGGCCTTGAGCCGCGGATTGTGCGCCGCGTACAGCCAGGTGATGCGGCCGCCCCAGCAGAAACCGGTGATGCCGAGGCGGGCAGCATTGCCGCCATGCGCCACGGCCCAGGCCACGCAGGCGTCGAGGTCGGCCAGCACCTGCGCATCGGGCACCTTGCTGACCACCTTGCCGAGCAATTCCTCGATGTTGCTGTACTGGCGCGGGTCGCCCTGGCGTGCGTAGAGTTCGGGGGCGAGGGCGAGGTAGCCGAGCTTCGCCAGGCGGCGGCAGACGTCCTTGATGTACTCATGGACGCCGAAAATCTCCTGCACCACCAGGATGATCGGCCAGTTGCCGCCGCTCGCGGGCTGTGCGCGATACGCCGGCATTTCGCCATCGCCGGTCGTCACCTTGATCTCGCCGGCGCTGAGGCCGACGCTGTCGGTCGTGATCACCGTCTGTGCAACGACCGGCTGTACCGCCAGTGCGAAACCGGCACCGATGGCGCTGACCATGAACTGCCGGCGGTTGAAGGGAACGGCAGGAAGCAGACTGTCGAAATCGCTGTAGTCACGCATGGCTTTTCTCCTCTGATCGATGTGGATTTTGTGTATCATGCCACGATCTGGAGCCCTCGGACCAGACAGACAATGATCCATTCACCAGGAGCTTGTTACCGAGCCATGAACCCGCCGATCAGTCGTTTCCCCGTTCCCGAACTCGATCAACTGCCGGAGGACATGCGTCAACGCATCCTCGAGGTGCAGGAAAAATCCGGTTTCATCCCCAATGTCTTCCTCACCCTGGCGCACCGCCCCGACGAGTTCCGGGCCTTCTTCGCCTACCATGATGCGCTGATGGAGAAGCCGAGCGGTCTGAGCAAGGCCGAGCGCGAAATGATCGTCGTCGCCACCAGCGGCGCCAACCAATGTCAGTATTGCGTCGTCGCGCACGGTGCGATCCTGCGCCTGCGCGCCAGGAATCCGCTGATCGCCGACCAGGTCGCGGTCAACTACCGCAAGTCGGACCTGACGGCGCGGCAGCGCGCGATGCTTGATTTTGCGATGAAGACCGCGCTGCGTTCAGCCGAGATCGGCGAAGCCGATTTTGCCGTGCTGCGCGAGCAGGGCTTCTCGGATGACGACATCTGGGACATCGGCGCGATCGCCGCATTTTTCGCGATGTCGAACCGGCTGGCGAATCTGAGTTCGATGCGGCCGAACGACGAATTCTTCCTGCTCGGCCGTCTGCCGAAATCCTAGACCACCCAGGCGCTGCGCCGCCCGCCGGGGGCTCTCAGAGCCGCGTGGCGAGAATCCCGGTCAGCTCGGCATCGCTGAGCTCGATCGGATTGGTCTTCATGCTCGAGCCGCGGCTGGCGGCGACGATGCGCGGCAGATCGGCTTGGCCGATGCCGTAGGCCGACAGGCGGGGCAGCGCCAGTTCCTGCTCCCAGCGGCGCAGCGTGTCGACCAGAAAGCAGCGGGCGTCGGGGCCGTTGAGACCCTTCTGCATCGCGAAGCGACGGCCGACCTCGGCATACTTCGGCAGCGCCGGGTGGTCCGGTGCGCGGGCTTCCAGGGCGGCAATGTTGCCGGCGGTCGCGCTGGCCACCAGCGTGCCGCAGACGACTCCGTGCGGAATCGGGAAGAAGGCGCCGAGCGGGGAGGCCAGGCCATGTACCGAACCGAGCCCGGTCTGTGCCAGGCAGATCCCCGAGAGCAGCGAGGCGTAAGCCATTTGCGCGCGCGCCGCGGCGGACTGCTGCCGATGCAGCGCGGGCAGCGCCGCGCGTGCGGCCATGATTCCCGAGCGGGCCAGCGCATCGGTCAGCGGGTTGGCGCGTGTCGACACAAAGGATTCGAGGAGCTGCGTGAAGGCGTCGAGGCCGTCGGCAGCGATCAGTTCCGGCGGGCAGGTGGCCAGCAGATCCGGATCGACGATCGCCCATTCGGCGACCAGCCGGTCGTCGCGGAAGGATTTCTTGAAACGGCCGGGCACGCTCAACACGGCATTTTTCGTGGCCTCCGAGCCGGTACCGGCGGTGCTCGGCACGGCGATCAAGGGAATCGCCGGTCCCTGGTAGGGTCGTTCCGGGCCGACCCCTTCGAGATGCTCCATCACCGAATTGCCGGGCAGCAGCAGTCCGGCGATCGCTTTCGCCGCATCGAGCGCGCTGCCGCCGCCGATACCGACAACGCAGTCGAAGGGTCTTTTCCGCCAGGCGGCGACGGTTGCGTCGATCCACTCCGGCGACGGTTCGCCGGATACCCGCACCTGTTCGCAGGACAGCCCGCGCTGCGCAAGTTGCGCGAACAGCCTTTCGCCCGCGCCGGATTCATCCAGGGAGCGCAGGCCGGTGACGAGCAGAAGATTGTGGCCGTAGCCGGCGGCGATGTCCGGCAAGCGGGCCAGGGCGCCGCTGCCGAATTCGATGCGTGGCAGGCGGGCGATCGCGAAGCCCGGGATCGCCGGGAGAGCCGGGAAGGCGTCGCTCATGCGGGAAACAGCCCGTTCATCGGCTCACCCCGCCGTGGTTCGGCCATCATGTCGGCGACTGCCGTTCGCCAGGCGAGATAATGCGCCGTTTCCTTGTGCGCGGCTGCGTCGGCGGCCGAGGCATAGGCCTCGTAGAGGATGAAGCGCGCCGGATCGTCGGGCGCCTGCAGGACATCGAAGCGCCGGTTGCCCGCTTCGCAGACCGAGGCTTCGTGGTTGGCGCGCGTGGCGGCAATGAAGGCGTCGACCGACTCTGGCCGGACGCGCACATGGACGAGTGTGACCTGCATGGTAGCCTCCCGAATATGAACCGGGCTCATTGTACCGTACGCTCGGAGCGTCGAATGCGTCAGCGGGAGGGATAGCCGCCATGACCATCACATCGGGCACGGCCTGGTTCGGCCGTGGTCATCCCTGATTTTCGGGACGGGTCCGTTCCGGCTGCGTCCGTGTCGACCGGACGGGCGAGGCGGGCGAAAACGCGATCACTTCCCGCAGCGAGTCGCCGCCGACGGCGAGCATGATCAGGCGGTCAAGTCCGAGCGCGACGCCGCTGCAATCGGGCAGGCCGGATGCCAGCGCCGCCAGGAGTGACTCGTCGATGGGGATGGCTGGCAGGCCCAGCGCCTCGCGTTCGCGCAGGTCGGCGGCAAAGCGTGCGCGCTGTTCGTCGGCGTCGAGCAGCTCGTGATAGCCGTTGGCCAGTTCGACCCCGCGGTGATAAAGCTCGAAACGCGATGCCACGACCTGGCCTTCGTCGTCCAGACGCAGGCGGGCGAGGGCGGCCTGCGAGGGCGGATAGTCAACCACAAAACTCAGCGTGTCGATGCCGAGGGTCGGTTCGATGACCTGGCTCATCAACAATTCAAGCCAGGTGTCGCGGTCGGCCTCGTCGAAGGCCAGGTCGATATGTCGTCTCGCGACGGCACGCAGCTGATCGATGCTGCAACTCAGGGGGTCGAGGCCGAGCCGGGTGCGGAACAGGTCGCGATAGCGGTGGCGCACGCAGCGCGTTTCACCAAGCGCGAGGCAGGCAACGGCGGCAACATCGTCGATGAGCTGATCTGGGGTGAAGCCGACGCGATACCACTCGAGCATCGTGAACTCGGGGTGATGCCGGCGCCCCATTTCATCGGCGCGGAACACGCGGGCGATCTGGTAGATCGAGCCACTGCCCGCAGCCAGCAGGCGCTTCATCGCGTATTCGGGCGAGGTCTGCAGATAACCGTGGCCAGGCAGCTGCATGCTGTGCAGGTGCGGATCGGTCACCGTGGTCGGGCAGAGTTGCGGTGTTTCCACTTCGAGGACCTGCGCTGCCGCAAAGTAGGCTCGAATCCGCGCCAGGATCTGCGCGCGACGGCGCAGGTTTTCGAGGGGGGCGCCGGGTCGCCAGTCCTCGGTTGACATCGGCGTCAGTGGAGGGCTGTTTACGCCTTCACGCGCGACACATATTCACCCGAGCGCGTATCGCATCGGATGATTTCGCCCTGGTTGACGAACAGCGGCACCTTGACCGTCGCACCGGTGGACAAACGCGCCGGTTTGGTGCCGCCGGTGGCGGTGTCGCCACGGACACCGGGCTCGGTTTCGACGACTTCCAGTTCGACGAAGTTGAGCGGGGTGACGGCCAGCGGGGTGCCGTTGTACAGCGTCACGGTGCACAGGTCCTGTTCCTTGAGCCAGAGTGCGGCGTCACCGACGGTGCTGTTGCTGGCCTGATGCTGCTCGAAGTTTTCCGGTTCCATGAAATGGTGGAAATCGCCGTCGTTGTAGAGGTATTGCATTTCGCAGTCAAAGACGTCGGCGCTTTCCAGCGAATCGCCGGATTTGAAAGTCTTTTCCGAGACGCGGTTGGTTTTCAGATTGCGCAGTTTGACACGGTTGAAGGCCTGACCCTTGCCGGGTTTGACGAATTCGTTTTCGAGGATCATGCAGGGGTCACCGTCCAGCATGACCTTCAAACCCGATTTAAATTCGTTGGTAGAATAGCTCGCCATTGCATCCCTCGTGAGATCGTCGATAAATATGAAGGGCGCCATGATAGCGCGAAGCCTCGCCAAATGGCAGGGCGAGGATGCACAGGCCGAGACCTGGCAAGGGGCGCTGCGGACGGTGATCCGCGATGGCGACGAGTTGTTGAAGCTGCTCGGCCTTTCTCCGCAGGCGCTGGCCATCGACCGTCGTCAGGCCTTCTCCCTGCGGGTACCGCGCGCTTTCGTCGCGCGCATGCGGCCAGCGACGCCCGACGATCCACTGCTCAGGCAGGTGCTGCCGCTGCTCGCCGAAAGCACACCGCAACCCGGCTTTGGCTGCGACCCACTGGCGGAGGCCGAAGCCAACAAGGTTCCGGGGCTGATCCACAAGTTCCATGGACGCGTGCTGCTGATCGTGACCGGACATTGCGGCATCCATTGCCGCTATTGTTTCCGCCGCCACTTTCCCTATGCGGCAAGACAGGCGTCGCGGGCGGACTGGTCGCAGGCCTTCGACTACATCCGCCGCGATGCCTCGATCAGCGAAGTGATCCTGTCGGGTGGCGATCCGCTGGCGGTGGCGGATCGCCATTTGCAGTGGATGGTCGGCCAGATCGAGGCGATCCCGCAGGTCAGCCGTCTGCGCATTCACAGCCGCCTGCCGGTGGTGATCCCACAACGCATCACCCCCGCGCTGCTCAGCCTGCTGACCGATACCCGCCTGCAGGTGAGCCTGGTGCTGCATGTCAATCATGCGCAGGAACTCGATGACTCGGTGGCCGCCGCACTCAAACCCTTGCGCCATGCCGGGATCGCGCTGCTCAACCAGACCGTGCTGCTGGCGGGCATCAATGACGACGTGGAGGTGCTCGCGGATCTGTCGGAGCGCCTGTTCGCCATCGGCGTCCTGCCTTATTACCTGCATCTGCTCGATCACGTGCAAGGTGCCGCGCATTTCGAGGTCGCCGAGCAAAGCGTGCGTGCCCTGCACGAAGCCTTGCTCGCGCGTTTGCCGGGCTACCTCGTGCCGCGCTTCGTGCGCGAGGTCGCGTACGCGGCGTCGAAGATTCCGGTGGGTTCGGTCGCGCCTTGAGGGCGCGATTTTTCGTCGGGACGTTCTTACAGGAGGATCAAGCCATGCGTGCTCATCCGATCGTTCAGTCATTGGCCTGGGCTGCTCTGCTTGGCACCGCACTGCCCTTGCCGGCAGCGGAGACTCTGCCGCTGTTGCTGGCTGAAACCGAGCAAGGTCAGGCCGATGTCGCGCTCTACCTGGTCAGCGAGAAGCTCGACGGTGTGCGCGCTTTCTGGGACGGGCAGGCGCTGCGCACGCGCAACGGCCATAGGATCCAGGTGCCGTCCTGGTTTGTCGCCCGATTTCCGGCGCAGCCGCTCGACGGAGAGTTATGGATGGGCCGCGGCGAGTTCGAGCGGCTCTCCGGCATCGTCCGTCGGCAAACGCCGGATGACTCGCAGTGGCAGCAGGTGCGCTATCTGGTTTTCGAATTGCCGCAGTCGCCCGGCACCTTTCGCCAACGGGCGCTGGCCCTGCGCGAGCTGACCGCCAGACTGGCGCTGCCCTGGTTGCAGGCAGTGGAACAATGGGAGTTCGGCTCTCGCGAGGCGCTTGACAAGAAGCTCGAACAGATTGTCCGGGCCGGTGGCGAGGGACTGATGCTGCACCGTGCGGATGCCGCGTACGTCACCGGGCGCAGCGATGTCCTGCTCAAGCTGAAAGCGTGGCACGATGCCGAGGCGACGGTGATCGGCCATCAGCCCGGCCGCGGCAAGTATGCCGGAATGCTGGGCGCCCTGCGTGTACGGACCGCTGGCGGGGTCGAGTTCATGCTCGGGACGGGTCTCAGCGACGCAGACCGTCGCCAGCCGCCCCCGGTCGGCACCTTGATTACCTTCCGTTATCGCGAACTGACCGCTCGTGGGCTGCCCAGATTCGCCAGTTACCATCGTCCGCGCGACGATCTATAACCGTGAACCCGTCGGGATTGGGAGCGAGATGCAGGATGGCTTCGGCGACCGAGCGACCGAGCGCATGCGCGGCTTCTGGAGATTGACGCCGGACAAACGGCGATTGCCGCTCGGTCGCTTCGATGATGGAGTCGAGCACACTTCAGGGTCAGCGCTCCGGCTCCGAAATGCCCCTTGAACACCGTTACGGATCTTTCACCCCATCGCCGCCGCCGCTCTAATAATGTCAATTACTTAGCTCATTTATAGGCATGTATCGTAGGCAGACTGATCGACGAGACGAGCCACGCCGTGGCTTCTGTCGGCACGCCAGCGGGGGCGGCCAACTTCCTCGGCAAAAAGCTGCTAGAATCCGCCTCGTGCGGGGGCGAAACTCGGCTTCATGCCGTGTGAGCCGCCGGCCTCGGCTGGCGGATCCTATACCTCCCACTCCTCATTCCGACACTTCCTGGCCTACGATCAGGGGGCGTCTCTTGTTGTATAACACGCCCTTGCGGCGGCCCTCGATGTGGTCCAGGTCCTCGATCTCGACCACCTTGTCCCAGACCAGTTCGATGTAGCGCGACTCGCCGCGTTCGTAATGACGCTGCAGAGCCCACAAGAAGTAGTCCACCGCCTGCAGCCCGGCCTTCTGCGGCGGCGTGCTGGCGACGATGGCCACCGCGGCCGAGCGACGAATGCCGTACTGGCTCTCAAAGCGGGTCTCGGCCTTCTCGATGGCCGAGCGAAAGGCATGGGTGCGCGACTTGTTGCCACGGGTTGCAAAGCAGATCTCCAGCCGGTCGGTCAGCGGGTGGTAGCGGCGGAACAGTTCCTCGACCAGCGTGTCGTACAGCTCGTCGCCGCGGTAGCGATAGCCGGCCTCGCGGTCGTTGCGCTGGCGCACGTAGTCGAGCAGCGCCGCCTTGTGGCGCACCACACCATAGAAACGCAGGTCGAAACGCATCAGCACCCTGAACACCTCGCGCCGCACTTCGGGCACATCGTCCTTGGCGTGAAAGGCGCGTGCCGTCTTGCCCCGCTCGGCCTGCATCGACGGTACGCGCTTGAAGTACGGGTCAGCCAGGAGGTCGGCGCGCAATTGCGCCAATGCGGCGTGCAGCGCGGCCGGGTCCTCGACATCCAGCTTGCCGAGGATGAAGGTCTTCGAGCAGCCCTCCTGCCCGACCAAGATGCGGCCCTTGGCGTCGAACAGCGTCGGATCGCCGGCCTCGTCGACAAAGAAGTGCAGCGTGCTGGGCGGGTCCGGCGGGTTCATGCCGTGGCGGTGGCCTGGAAGGCTCCGGGCCAACCCCCATGCGCGTCGATCACGCGGTCGATCTCGGCCATCAGGCGGATGGTCTCCGACAGCGCGACAACGATCTTCTGGTAGTGGGCGATGTCATCTTGGCTCAGCGTTCGGCCCTTGCGGTCCTTGAGCCACTTTTCGCAGACTTGGTAACCGCCGATGTGGAAGTTCCACACGTCTTCGGGGACGCCTTGGAAGCCGGTGGTCTGGGCCTTGTCTAGCCACACGGTGTTGCGCGACCAGGAGATCTTCTCGACCTCGGGATGGCGGCTGCCAATAAACGCTGTGTTGGGGTGGGCTACCTTGGTCGACTTTAGCAAGTGCAAAGCAATGAGCTGGTGTCCAAGGTGTGCCAACGTCGCTGCCAAATCGGAACTCGAAGTAATCGGGATTCGAAGATAGTCGCGCTTTATCAA
Source organism: Candidatus Accumulibacter cognatus (assembly GCF_000584975.1). Taxonomy (NCBI): domain Bacteria; kingdom Pseudomonadati; phylum Pseudomonadota; class Betaproteobacteria; genus Candidatus Accumulibacter; species Candidatus Accumulibacter cognatus. The sequence continues at coordinate 18,775 of NZ_JDST02000093.1, forward strand.
TGCGTTGAACCTAGATCTGAAGGTTGGTGAGTGCCCTACTCCGTAGACATAGTCAAACATCCTTCTCGCATCCGCCTCCCCATCGACATGCCAGTTAAGTCGCGAGCGAAATAGTTGCACCGCAGCTTCCGAGACATTTACAACAGAACATCCGGCCTGATCAGAATCGTCAGCCAAGAAAAGAGGATATGCGCGAGCCTCACCTGAGTACGATGCCAATGCGCGCTTCTCAACTAGGCCATCCGCGACGAAAAGCTCAGACCATGGCGCTGATGGATTGCTTTGTCGCGTTATTACCAGAGCAAGATTTGGTCTAAGCATATGCCGCAAGATTTCCCTTCGATCCCTCGCGAGGAAGTCACCGCTATAGAAGAGTGACTTAACGTCGAAGGGGCGATAAAGGCATCTTGAAATGGAATCTACCCAATCAGGATCACGCTTAAGCGCGACAATTGCCCTACTGAGCTTCCACTCCGGGATGTCTCTAACTCCGTAGAGCTCCCGAATCTCGTTCATCCCAACGCTTCCATCCCTAAACGATTGAAATCTAGTTCGCAATTCGGCGACTGTCGCTGCGAACACGAGCTCATCACGCTTTGTTTGAACGCCGGTGACGCCAGCGGCAAAGATACCTGGCACCGGGAGACCCAGTTCATACTCTTCCTCGAGCTCGTCGACGCTTGGAACCAAGAGAAAGCGCGGGGCCGACGGCACGACTGAATCCCAGCGAGGCTTGGCGCCCGAGAGAAGCTCTTCGTACTTCTTTTGCCGTAGCCCCCAAAGATCGCAGTAGCGAACATCAGCGGGTGCATCTGCGCCACTGAGGGGCGACACGGCAACGCTTATTCCAACCCCTTGAAGAATATCAAAGACATTCTCGTCGGGGGACCCGTCCGGACAGACTTCGCCCTCGCGCAAGTTTCCATGGAGATTCACAATTCTCATCACCGGGAATTGTCTGAGCAACTCCTGCCGCATTCTTCTTTGAGTAATTCCATCCAGATGCGTGTTATTTGTTATCATCCCCAGAATGGTGGGTCGACCGCTTGTCGACAGGATATGCTGTGATAGTCTGAAGAACTTAGGACGCAAGCAAATAT
>NZ_JDST02000094.1:0-1926 GCF_000584975.1 Candidatus Accumulibacter cognatus
TCTTGGTTGCGGCTGGGCAATGCTGCAAATTCTAGCGGGAGGAGGTCCCGTCCCGGTAGCCGCTAGCCACGGGCCGGGTATCGAGCCTTGCAGGTATAGTGGTAACACTATGCTTGATGCGTAGGCGCGAAAGCAGGCGAGGAGCAATGGTAACGGATAATGCCGACCGTGAAGGTTAAGAGTCCCGAAATGACCGCTTTGGAATGGGCCGATGGTTTCAAGACGCCAGCAGGCAACAGCGCAACCCACACTATGGCAAGTGAGTTGTGCCCACCCGGGATCGACGACCGCAGCGAGCCTGACAACGAGAACTGGCAGTAACCCAGGAGATCCCATCGTCGGCGCGGAACAAGCGCACGTCCCGACAAGCCTGAAAAGCGAGGAGGGAAGCATCGGAGGTGGGAAGTCGGAGGTGTCCATAGTAGCGACGAACGCGGGTAATGCTGCGGGAGCGAAGGGGCACCAGTTTAAGACAACGAACAGGGGATACATGCCCCGACACCGAGCGGACTCTGCGCATGAACACACCACTTGTTCGTTTCACACAGTGGGCACAAGAGGCTCCCCAAGCGCGGTACAACGCGCTGATGGGACTGCTCAGCGACCCCGAGGGGCTGATGCACAGTTTTGAAGTTCAACCGGGCAACAAGGCCGTCGGAATCGACAAGGTGAGTAAATCGGACTACGCACAGGACCTGGAAGGGCGGATTACCGCGCTTTCAGGCGAACTGCGCAGCCTGAGCTACCGACCGCAACCGGTCCGGCGCGTCTACATCCCCAAGAGCAATGGACGGCAAAGGCCTCTGGGTATCCCCTGTTTTGAAGACCGGATCGTTCAACATCGCCTGTCCGGGATACTCCAAGCGATCTGGGAGCCCGAATTTCGTGACTGTTCGTACGGGTTCCGTCCACGACGCAACGCGCATCAAGCGCTCGCGGAACTGGGTGAGATCACCACGAATCAGGGGACGCAGTGGTTGGTTGAGGCCGACATCAAAGGATTTTTTGATCATGTCGAGCACGACTGGCTGATGCGCTTTCTAGAGCACCGGGTCGGCGACCCGGTGTTACTGCGGATTATCCGGCGGCTACTCAAAGCGGGTGTGATGGAAGCAGGGGTATTCACGGCCAGCGAAGCCGGGACGCCGCAAGGCGGACTCGTCTCACCCGTGCTGGCCAACATTTACCTGCACTATGTGCTCGATTTGTGGTTTGAGAAACGGTATGTCCGCACCTGCAAAGGACAGGGCTACCTGATTCGCTACGCAGATGACTTTGTGGCCTGTTTCACCCACGAAGAGGATGCGCGGCGGTTCATGGACGAGCTGACCGAGCGACTGGCCGTATTCGGGCTTGAAGTCGAGCCCAGCAAGACCGGCTTGCTACGCTTTGGCAGTAGGGCAGCGAGTGACTGCCAGAAGGACGGCAGCAAACGCCCCTCGACCTTCGATTTTCTGGGCTTTACGCACTACGTGGGCAAAAGCCGCCGCGGGCGTTTTGTACTCGGGCGCCGGAGCCAGCGCACGCGAATTGCCAAGAAATTGAAGGAAGTCAGCGACCGCCTATCGGCGTTACGTGTCAAAGGCGGGCGCGCCATGATGGACTATGCCAAGCGACACCTGCGGGGGCATCTTGCGTACTATGCAGTCAGTGGCAATGCCCGCAGTATCCGCACCTATGCCTACCGGATTAGCCGCTTGCTGTTTAAGCGGCTGAACCAACGCAGTCAAAGGCGAAGTGTAGCGTGGGACCGGTTCGGTAAAATCCTATCAGGCTGGATGCCGTCTCTACGCATCCAGCACAATCTCTACCCCAAACCACTGTGGATGACTTGAGCTGGGAGCCGGATGGGGTAACGCTCCAAGTCCGGTTCTGCGAGGGCGGCGGGACGTACCGGGTGACCGGGATTCCCGCCGCTACTCACCC
>NZ_JDST02000095.1:0-7592 GCF_000584975.1 Candidatus Accumulibacter cognatus
CAGACTGCTCCACCCCGCGACCGTGATGGGTGGTCGTTTAAGACCCTCCCTATTTTCTTCGCACGTTCCATGAAAAGAACGTCTTGCTGCTATTCTTTAATAACCGCATGCTGCGAAGAAGAAGCATTGTATCAGCGGCCCATCGGTCAGTCAACAGCAATTCCAAATTTTGTAGGGAACAAGTAATCTGTCCTGGTTTGTAGCAAATGATCTGTCCAGTTTATGTTTGCTCCGAAGGAGGAGCGAGATGAGGCGGACGGAGTTGCTACAGGAGATCAGGATGAGGTTCCCTCGGTATTTCGTCTTCCAAAGGGAGGGGTTCATGCGACCTGTTTTTCCTGGTCCTGGCTGCTAAGCCACTTTTCCATGAACTGAACAGGCGACAGGTAGCCCAGGCTCGAATGCTGACGTTTCCGATTGTAGAACACATCGATGTACTCAAAGCGGGTGGCCTTCATGGCGGCATGGCTGGCATGACGTACGCCATGTACCCGCTCATTCTTGAAGCGGTTGAACCCGCTCTCGGTGGGCGAGTTATCCCAGCCATTGCCCTTGCGGCTCATCGAACAGATCATGCCGTATTCCTTGAGCCTGTCCTGAAACGCATGGCTGGCGTACTGGCTGCCGCGGTCGGAGTGATGCATCAGACCCGGGGCCGGCCGGCGGCGGAACCACGCCATGGTCAGGGCGTCCGTCACGATGTCTGCCGTCATGCGGGGCTTGAGTGACCCGCCCACGACTTCCCGGTTGAACAAATCCAGCGCGATAGCCAGGTGCAGCCAGCCTTCATCCGTCCATAAATACGTGATGTCCGAGATCCAGATCTGATTGGGTGCCGTGGGTGTGAACTGGCGATCCAACAGGTTCTCTGCCACCGGCAGGGTGTGGCGCGAATCCGTCGTGACCTTGTAGCGGCGCTTGTGACGGGCGTGAATCCCGTTCTCGCGCATCAGCCTCTCTACCCGCTCCTTGCTCGCCGGGAAACCACGCCTTCGCAGTTCGCGCACCATGCGTGGGCTGCCATAGGCGCCCTTGAATTGAATTCGGCATGAATGGCCTGGATAAGCGCCAGCATCTGCGGGTCCGTCAGTTGCTGGCGCTGCGCCACCCCGCCTCGCTTCCCGGCCCGGTAACCGCTGATACTCACCTTCAATGCCCCGCACAGTTCCGACAACCCAAACTCCCGCCGATACGCGTCAATCCAGGCGTACTTCACAGAGCATCCCTCGCGAAGTACGCCGCCGCTTTTTTTACTATTTCAAGCTCCCGCTTGAGCCGCGCATTCTCTGCTCGCAGCCGTGACAGTTCCCTCTCTTCTGGCGTCACCATCCGGTTGCCCTTGCCATTTGGGGTGCCCTTCGCCGCTGCCTTTACCCAGTTGCGCAAGGCCTGTTCGACCCCCCCCAATTCCTTGGCCACCCCTCCGACACTCCCGCCTGCCTTCACCCGCTTTACCGCCAGGTCCCTGAACTCCGCCGTAAACGCCGGCTTCGCTATCTTCATTTCTCGCTCCTAAAGTGACTGAATCATACGTCACCCTTGGAAGACGAAATTTCGGGGGAAGCTCAGATTGCAGACAGTGGAAAAATCGCCGATAATGATTATTTTGATGCCTCATGCTCTGCTTGTTGCTTGATCATGACAGTCTTACCTACAGGAAAAGCACCAGATGAAAGACAAAATCCATCCTGCCTACGGTGAAATCGCGGTGACATGCTCCTGCGGTAATACCTTCACCACCCGGTCTACAATGAAGAAAGCGCTGCACGTCGAGGTCTGCTCGGCCTGCCATCCTTTCTACACCGGTAAACAGAAAATCATCGATACGGCAGGCCGCGTCGAGAAATTCAACCAGAAATATGGCGCGATGCGCAAACCGGTCTAGGTCGAACAGCGGGGTCGACAGATAAAGGCAGCCCCACGGCTGCCTTTTTCGTTTCCACAATAGCGGCTTATCAGTACTCATTTCTAGATGCCGGCGCAGGCGGAGCATGCTCGCTTCCGGGGGGTTCCATTGCCGCCCAACGGCTGGACTCTGGTGGTTCTCCTCGTCCTTTATATTTGCACGGGGCTGATCGGTCACGACCCCTGGAGAAATGATGATGCAGTCACGATCGGCATCGTCCATGATTTGGTCACGAGCGGGAACTGGCTGACGCCAAGCCTCGCTGGTCGCCCTTACCCCGATGCGCCTTTCTACTATTGGCTGGCAGCCAGCTGCAGTAAGATGTTGTCTTGGCTCCTGCCGCTGCATGAGGCGACGCGACTGGCCAGCGGAGTATTCACCCTGCTCGCCCTTGGCTTCATTTTCCTCGCTGCATGCGAACTGCACGGTCGCGAACAAGCTCCAGCCGCACCGCTGCTGCTTGCAGGCAGCATTGGCTTCCTGTTCCACGCGCATGAAGCACAGCCCATGTTGGCGACGTTGACGGCGCATACCGCCGCCTATTGGGGACTGACGCAGCTTGACAGGCGACCGCTGCGGGGCGCTTCCTGGTTCGGTTCGGCGCTCGGACTGGGTTTCCTCGCCAACGGCCTGGCGGCTATGCTGCCGCTGCTGCCTGTGGCAGTGTTCGTGGTCTGGAGATCTGCCCATCGTCAACGCTTGGCGATGCTGCTGCTTGGCTCGCTGCTATTTGCCTGTGCGCTTGCCGGTGGGTGGCTGGCCGCCTTGTTCGTGACCTCGCCCGAGTACCTCGCCGCCTTCTTGCAAGGCGAGTTGACTCAGCTCGGCGCTAATGGGCAACCACTGCTCGCTGTGCAGCGCCTGTTGCTGATGCTCCCTTGGTACGCTTGGCCAGCCTCCCCTCTCGCCTGCTGGGCACTCTGGGCGAAACGGCGCCAATGGACAACAACCCCGCTGGCCATGCCGATGTTTGCCTTTGTAGTCTCGCTGCTGATGGTCGGCATTGCTATCGGAGCACGCAGTGCACCAGCTTTGCTGCTGCTGCCACCGCTGGTTCTGCTGGCTGTTCCCGGTGTCGCTTCGCTGCGACGTGGCGCGGCGAACGCGTTTGACTGGTTTGGCATGATCACCTTCAGTCTCCTTGCCCTACTGGCCTGGATTGGCTGGTGCGCAATGGTCTTCGGCTGGCCAGAAAGGCTGGCGCGCCAGGCTGTTCGACTCGAGCCGGGATTCGTGGGACACTTCAGTATCCTGGGCGCCAGCCTCGCCCTGCTGGGGACTTTGGTCTGGTGCTGGCTGATTGTTACCAGTCCGCGTTCCCCGATGCGCGGGATCATGCACTGGATGGCAGGTCTGACCTTGTTCTGGCTACTGATCGTAACGCTCTGGATGCCCTGGATCGACTACGGCAAGACTTACCGTCAGGTATCCGCTTCCCTGGCCAAGGCACTGCCCGAGAAGCGCCATTGTATTGCCGGAGCCAACCTCGCTGATTCGATCATCGCCTCACTGGACTACTTCGACGGTATCCGTACCATTTTGGCAACCTCCACCGCCGGCAAGAAGTGTGACTGGTTGCTGATCCACGGCTCCCCCCGGGATGGCAGCTCCCCAGCAGCCAGCGGCTGGAGGAAGGTCTGGGATGGCGGTCGTCCCGCCGAACGCCGGGACGCCGACCGACTGCACCTCTATCAGCGCGATGCCAGGAGAGGAGGCTCATCGCCCGGCAGGTAGGTGAACAGACTCCGATCACGGTTAGAGTCTGATGAAGTACTCGCGATAGTACTTCAACTCGTCAATCGATTCGCGGATATCAGCGAGCGCAGAATGCTCGGATCGCTTGATAAAACCTCTTGCAACCTCGGGTTTCCAGCGCCGACAGAGTTCCTTGAGGGTGCTGACATCCAGGTTTCGGTAATGGAACCAGGCTTCAAGCTGCGGCATGTACCTTGCCATGAAGCGCCGATCCTGGCAGATCGAGTTGCCGCACATCGGGCTAACCCCTTGAGGAACATAAGCCCGCATGAATTCCAACGCTGCCGCCTCGACAGCCGCCTCGTCGAATGTGGATGCCCTGACCCGATCAATCAGTCCGGAGCGGGCATGCGTCTTCCGGTTCCATTCGTCCATTGCATCGAGGCAGGCATCCTCCTGGTGTACAGCCCACACCGTTGATTCGGCGATGGTCATCAACTGGCTGTCGGTGACCACCATCGCCAGTTCGATGATGCGGTCGCAGTCAGGTGCCAGACCGGTCATTTCCATGTCCAGCCAAACGAGGTAGGAAGCGTCCTTTGTCATATAATCCATCTGAACCGTAAAGTCGCCATTGTGTCACAGCTCTATGTTCAATACCTTCTCCCTTGTCTTTCTTGCCGCCTTGTTGGTCATGTGCGCCTTGCGCGTCTGGCTGGCACAGCGGCAAATCACACATGTCCTGGCGCATCGCGGCCGCGTACCCGAGGACTTTGCTGGTCGTGTCGATCTCAAGACTCATCAAAAGGCCGCCGACTATACCGTAGCACGCAGCCGCTTCGGCAGGACCGGCCTGGCCGTCGAAGTGGCGATGCTGCTCGCCTTCACGCTGGGTGGCGGCTTGCAGATACTGCATGACTTCTGGTCAGCACGACTCGATGGCCTGCCCTACGGGGTCGCACTGATCTTCAGCGTCCTGCTGATTTCCGCCATCGTTGACCTGCCGCTCAGCCTGTATCACCAGTTTGTCATCGAAGAAGAATTTTCCTTCAACCGCATGACTCTCCGAATCTTTCTCGCGGATCATCTCAAGCAGGCCATCCTGGCCATCGTCATCGGAACGCCGGCGCTGCTCGCCGTGCTCTGGCTAATGGCGAGAATGGGAGAGCTATGGTGGCTCTACGTGTGGCTTTTCTGGTGCACCCTCAACCTGCTCCTCCTGTTCATCTATCCAACCTGGATTGCGCCGCTATTCAACAAGTTCGTCCCGCTTGACGATCCCCGGCTCAGAGCGCGCGTCGAGGCGCTGCTCGATCGCTGTGGCTTCGCCAGTTCGGATCTTTTGGTGATGGACGGATCGAAGCGATCAAACCACGGTAACGCCTACTTCACTGGTTTCGGCAAGACCAAGCGCATCGTCTTCTTCGATACTCTGCTCGGCCGCCTGCAAGCCGTTGAGGTCGAAGCCGTGTTGGCGCACGAACTGGGGCACTTCAAACACCGGCACGTGCAAAAGCGGATCGGCATGCTCTTCGTCCTGTCACTCGGCTTTCTCGCCATCCTCGGGCAACTGATCGATGCCGGCTGGTTCTTCAACGGTCTCGGTCTGACAAGCCAGAACACGGCTCTTGGGCTGGTCCTTTTCTTTCTCGCCGGACCGGTTTTTGCCTTTTTGCTGACCCCGCTGCTGAGTATCCTCTCGCGTCGCGACGAATTCCAGGCGGATCGCTACGCGGCAACCCATGCTTCGGCAAGCGATCTGGTGGCAGCCCTGGTCAAGATGTACGAAGACAATGCCGCGACCTTGACCCCTGATCCGCTACACTCCTTGTTCTACGATTCACACCCACCCGCCGCCCTGCGCATCGCCCGCCTGCAGAATGCCTGACGATCATGACTTGCCAAGACACACCCGATCATGAAAGTCATGACCGTTCCCTCTCTCCCCCGGATCCTCCCACGGCCCGCGCTGCATCGCGGGCCGGCTACGGCGGCGCAGAGCAGTGCTCCGCGAAACCCCGCCTTCGCCCCTGCAAGAGGAGAGATCCGTGCGTTGCTGACGCAACTTTCACATTAAGCAGAAAACAGGAGGCTTCCATGCTTACCGAACTTGCTCTCGAACATTGCCGGCCGCTACGCGGCAGCGAACACGCGCTGGATCCCGCGCAGGCCTTGGCCCTGCTGACCGACCTGCCAGGCTGGCAGATCGCCGAGGCAGGTCTGCTCCAGAAGGAGTTCACCTTTGCCAGCTACGCGGCCACCCTGCTATTCGTTAACACCGTTGCAGGGCTCGCCGAACGAGAAAACCATCATCCTGATCTCGAAGTCGGCTATGGTCGTGTGAAGATCAGTTACAGCACGCATGACGTTGCCGGCCTGTCGCGCAACGATTTCATCTGCGCCGCCAAGATCGAAGCTCTGGCACGAATTTGAGACTGGCCGGCAGCGTCATCGCCGCTTATGGGCGGCAATACCGTGTCGAGTTGCGCGATGGCGAGACGCTGCTCTGCGTTCCTCGTGGCAAAAAGAGCGAACTGGTCTGCGGTGACCAGGTGAAGGTGCAGCGAACAAGTGCCGACCAGGGCGTCATCGCCACGCTTGAACCGCGGCGAACACTACTCTATCGCTCGGACCACTTCAAGCAAAGACTGATAGCCGCCAATGTGACACAACTCATTATCGTCGTCGCCACCGAACCGCCGTTTTCGGACGATTTGATCACACGCTGCATCGTTGCCGCCGAAAGTCAGGACATCCAGGTTCTGATCGTTCTCAACAAATGCGACCTTAGTGAACGTGTACCGGCAGCTTCGGCGATCCTGCTGGCGTACGAGAAACTGGGTTATCGGGTTCTCAAGCTCTCTGCGCGTAACGATAGCAAACGCCTGTTGCCATACCTGGCCGACCATACCAGCCTGCTGATTGGCCAATCCGGGATGGGCAAATCAACGCTGATCAATGCCCTGATCCCAAACGTCTGTACGCCCACCCGGGAAATCTCGCAGGCACTCAACGCCGGCAAGCACACCACTACGCATGCCCACCTCTATCACCCCAGTACGGGTGTTGCGCTGATTGACTCGCCAGGACTCATGGCATTTGGCTTGCGCCATCTCTCGTTAGAGGAAATTGCGCGGGCTTTTCTCGAACTGCGACCACTGCTCGGCCAATGTCGATTTCGCGATTGCCAGCACGACCGTGAACCCGACTGCAGTATCCTTGCCGCTGTCGAGCATGGCGCCATCGACCCTCGCCGCTATGCGGCGTTCCGTTCACTCTGTGCCGAAATAGGCTGACATCCAAGGACCTCTCACATGAGCGAAATCATCATTCGCCGCCGGCATGACAAGAGCCTCGCCGAAGCGCGTACCGCCGCCGAACATATGGCCGGTGAATTACAGGAAGAGTTTGGCCTTGACTACGCGTGGGACGGGAACCGGATGCGTTTCAAGCGGCCGGGGGTGACCGGCGAACTGACCCTCGACGAAAAGGAAGTGTCGCTCAGCATCCGTCTTGGACTCCTGCTCTTCGCTGTCAAACCAGCTATCGAACGCGCAGCCCACAGATACTTCGACGAGAACTTTCCGGTCTGAACCAGCCTGCCGGGCAAGCCGCCAGCCCTTGCTTTCAGGATGCTTTCAGTTGCTCGACAACGGCAATGTACTGCTGCATCGCAACGTCCGCTGCAGTGCCCTTGATTGACGCCCAGGCATCGTACTTGGCGCGAGCCACTATATCGGTAAAGCCAGGGCGACGACCTTCAACATCGCCTTCGGTCACCTGCTTGTAAAGGGCATAGAGTCTCAGCAAGGTGGCGTTGTCCGGGCGCTCGGGCAGGGTCTTGGAGCTGGCTACGGCGTCCTCGAACTGGGCTTGCAAGTCCCTCACGTTGGTTCCTCCGGTTGATGATCACTCGAAATGGCTTGCTATTATAACGTCAGTTCGGGATAACGAAGCCAAAAATGTGGCACTAACCCATTGATGAGAAACG
>NZ_JDST02000096.1:0-64771 GCF_000584975.1 Candidatus Accumulibacter cognatus
CGAGTGTCTAAACTTCAGTTTCAGTCTTTTTCCTGAAATCAGGTTGACATGATACGCATCATATAAGATGCTTTCGCATGATCAATATCATGCGAGAACCCATGACCAGTCGCTCTGATCTCAAAGAAGCTTCACTGCGGCGCATTTTGACGGCGGGGGCATCCCGCCTGCGGACTGAAGGACTTTCCGGTGCCGCCATCGCCCCGGTGATGCAGGATGCGGGGCTGACGCACGGCGCGTTTTACGCACATTTCAACAACAAGGACGAGCTGGCGGCGGCCGCCTTTCGGTTTGCCTTGCTGGACAACCGTCCGCGCTGGATGGGGCAGGCCCGTCAAGAGTCCTGGCCGAGTCGGCTGCTGCGGCTGGGGAAACGCTATCTGGCGACGGCGCATCGCGACGACCTGGCCGACAGTTGTGCGCTAGCCGCGCTGGCGTCGGATGCGGCGAGAAGCAATCCCGGTTTCAAAAAGGTCTACGAGGAAGAGTTGCGCAAATCGTTGTGCGCCATCTGCATTCCTCCTGACGAAGGCAGCCCGATCGATCCGGCACGCCTGGACGATGCGATAGCCTTCATGGCGTTGTGTGTCGGCGGCATTTCGCTGGCCCGCGCGGTGGACGACCCGGTTTTTTCCGGACAAATCCTCACCGTTTGCCGGCAGGCGATCCAGCGTATGGCCACGCCGGACCATGAATCGCCAGGCAACGTGGAGGTGCCCGATCATGGAAAAAACTGAAACGACGGCCCTCGAACAGACGACGATCGATGATTTCCCGCGACGGACCTACGAGAAAATGCGCTACGTCGATACCGACCGCCAACCACGTCAACAACGCCGTCTTTGCCAGCATGCTGGAAACCGGTCGTGTGGAATTGCTCTACAACCCGGATCGGCCATTGGCCGACCCGGAGGGTTCCTTTGTGATTGTTGACGATCATCGATCAGTGAACGGAGGAGCTTGATCATGGATGCCTTGCTGCTGACCCATGCATGCCAATATGTTGGTCCCGGAGCGGTTCCAGTATTACTCCGAGAGCAACACCGGCTGGTTTGTCACGATACCGGCTTTGTCGACCCGGACGTCGCCCGGAATTTTGAAATCGCGCATGCGGGCGCCGTGGCGCTACGCGGGCAAACGCCTGATGCCATTACCGAAGAGTTGAGAGAACGCGGGCTCACGATCGATGCAGTGGTTTCCAACGATGTCTTTCCCAATACGCCGTTGCCAATAGAAGATGTCTCGCTCGAAACCCTGCGCCAGAGTGTGGAGGCCCTGCTGATCTTTCCGTATCGTCTGACGCAACTGCTGTTGCCTCCGATGAAGCTGGCGCATCGCGGCACCTTCGTGTTCATCACTTCCGCGCGTTATCTGCAGCCCGAAGCAGGGTTTTCCGTAGCCACATCGGTGCGTGCCGGGACAACGGCCTTCGCCTTGGCGCTGGCGAAAGAGGCGGCGCCTTTCGGCATACAGGTGAATGTCGTGGCACCGAACTACCTATACAGCGAAGCCTATTACCCACGTGCGCGATTCATCGACGACCCTGCGGGACGCCGGGAAATCGCGAGCAAAGTTCCCATGGGGCGTCTCGGCGAGCCGCAGGAAATCGGGGAATTGATCGCATTCTTGGCATCTGGGCGTTCCCCATTTGCCACCGGACAGGTTGTCAATTTCACCGGCGGATGGCCATAGGTCACCCAAAGTCGCACCGCAAGCAATGAACGTAAACAGGGAAGGACCATGAATTCCCCCGGCGCAGCTGTTCATGTATTCCGCCAAAATAATGCGACGCGCCTCATCACCGAGCGTCCAGTTGGTGCGCAGGCCGGTGTCCAGGAAGAAATCCGGCATGCCGTCGCTCATGGCTGATCGTTGAGCCACCGCCCGAGCATCTGCCGTAGCGCCTCCGCCTTGAACGGCTTCACCAGGTAGTCGTCCATTCCTGCCTGCAGGCACTCGTCGCGATAGCCCGCCATGGCGTGTGCGGTCAGCGCAACCACCGGCGTCCGCTGCGTCCCGCGTAGCTTCTCCGCCTCGCGAATCAGGCGTGTCGCCTCTAAGCCGTCCATTTGCAGCATCTGGCAGTCCATCAGCACCAGGTCGAAGGGTTGGCGTGCCTGCTCGGTCACAGCCTGCTCACCGTCGGGCACCAGCACGACATCGATTCCGTAGTGCTCCAGCGTTGCCCGCGTCACCTCGGCGTTGACCGGGTCATCTTCGGCGATCAGAACACGGCGACCAGCGAAAGACCCGGCGACGGCACGGCGTCTCGCCTCCGCAGGCGCCGTTGCCTCGGGGAGGCGGACTTGGAACCAGAAGCATGAACCCTCACCCGGTGAACTCTGCAGCCCGATCTCGCCGCCCATCAGGCGTACCAGCTCACGAGCGATCGACAGCCCGAGCCCGGTACCACCGAAGCGTCTGGTCGTCCCCTGCTCGGCCTGCGCGAACGCTTCGAAGATCTGTGTCTGCTTGTCCGCCGCGATGCCGATGCCGGTGTCGCGGACGGAGAAACGCAGAGCGCCATCAGACTCACGACAGGCGTCGACGTCGATCGTCCCGTGTGTAGTGAACTTCACCGCGTTCGACACCAGGTTCAACAGCACCTGGCGCAGCCGGACGACGTCGCCAGTCACCCAACGCGGTAGATCCGCCGCCACCGTCACCCGTAGGGTCACGTTCTTGAGCCGCGCCGCCTCGCCGAAGAGATCCTGCAGCTCGCGCAGCATCACCTGCAGATTAAAGCTCGCAGATTCCAGATCCAGCCTCCCCGCCTCGATCTTCGAGAGGTCAAGAATATCGTCGAGCACGCCGAGCAGTGCCCGACCCGAACGCTGGATCGTCCGCGCATAGTGCCGCGCCCGCTCCGCCAGGGGTTCTTGCAGCAGCAGGTCGGCCATGCCGATGACGCCGTTCATCGGCGTCCGGATCTCGTGACTCATGTTGGCCAGAAACACCGACTTGGCCCGGCTTGCCGACTCGGCAGCCTCCTTGGCGGCGATGAGTTGCTGCTCGATCAGTTTACGCTCGCTGACGTCCTGGATGATGCCAACCAGCTTCACGATACGGCCAGCAGAATCCGTGCGCAGGACCTCGGCTCGCACCTCTACCGTCCGCTCGACCCCGTCCGAACGCTGAATGCGGTGCTCGAGCTGCTGCGGAGCCGAGGTTGCCAGGATCTGTTCCAGAGCCGCGGCCAGCCTCGGCCGGTCGTCCACGTGCGTCGCGGCCATGTAGTGGGCAGTAAAGAACGGGGCGAAGCTGCGCGGCCGGTGGCCGCAGATGTGATAGACCTCGTCGCTCCACTCAAGGCGCTCAGTCTGCAGGTCGAATTCCCAGTTGCCAACCTGCGCCATCGCCTGCGCCTCCGCCAGTCTCGTCTGGCTCAACTCTAAGGCAAGCAATGCCCGCTTGCGTTCGCTATCGTCGATGGCGAAGATGTAGGCACCCTGTACCGAGCCGTCCTCTGCCCGGTCGGGCAACAGGTACGAGCGGTCATAGCGGGTACTTCCGTCGGGCATCGGCAGTGCCAGGTCGTATTCGGCGGCCTCTCCCCGCCGTACCTGCTGCAGATGGGGCTCGATCCGGCGATAGGCCTCGTCACCAAGCAGCTCCGGAACGCCCATGCCGCCGACGGCCTCGTCCGTGCGCCCGAAACGCTCCGCGTAGCGCCGGTTCACGAAAGAATAGTGCGGCGTGCTCTCGGTGTAATCGATGTGGGCAATCGCCGCCGGCATGCCATTGACGATGCGATGCAGGCGCTGCTCACCACGCTGTATGCTGGCGCTGGCGGCCACCCGCGCGCGCAGGACGATCCGCGCCGCCATGGCGACGACGACCAGCGATGAGAGCTGGCCGATGAACGCGAGCAGGGCGGCTTCCTCGGCGGGGACCAGGTTCGGCGGCAGCAGTTCGCGCACCGTCGCCCAGTACAGCGCGACGAGCAACAGGATGTCGATGGCGAAGGCAGCCAGCAGCAAGCGCGCCCGGCCGAAGGTGCCAAGCGTCGCCAGCAGCGCGATCAGCCAGGGTACCGCCGCCGACAGGACGCCGCCGGTGGCAAAGGCCCAGACGGCGACATACGCGCTGCCGAGCAGGTTGGTGAGCAGGAGGACTTCGGTCGGACGCGACACGAAGCGGAGGGCAACCGCAGCGCCGACCGGCGTCATGATCGCAACCGCAAAGAGCGTCAGTTCGAGCGTGCTCGGCCGGCTGCGCACGGCGAAGAAGGCGACGAGCAGCAGCGACACCACGGCCGAGATGGTCAGCAGAGAGCGGGCAACAATCCGCGCCCGTGCCGCGACGCGGGCGTCGGCTCGCGGCGGCACCAACCAGTCGATGACGCGCCGGCTGCTCACGCCACAGCCACTGCCAGCCGCTGGCGTTCCCCCCGTTGCGGGGCGGCGAACGGTGCGCCAGGAGGGTGCAGAGGGAGTGGCATGCGACCGAGTATAGGGGCGGCAATCAGCGCCGGTCAACCCGCGATCGGGCGACCACGAATCAGGCCCTGGGAACCTGCGGCACGGCGCCGCAGCGGTCTGCGCCGACGCCCGCCACCCACTCGGTCGGTGACGGAAGCGTCACTGGCAGATGAAGGGGTTTACTGTCAGGGTACGGTACGTAATCGCTTCGTCATCCATTACTTACCATTCGAGAGAGCTCTTCGCCGCCCCGTGCTGGAAGCGGCAAGCCGAGCCGAGGCGGCGGCGCATGCCGACCCGCGCAGCACCTGCTTCCACACGCCTTGCACTATCCCGCTTCACCGGGAGTCCTCTGCCTGCGCCGCTGGTGATGGATCCGTTGGCAGCCGTTCGGCTTCGTTGCTCTCTTTCAGGATCTGGTCGATCTTCTCCTGCAGCGGATCGCCCTGCGTTTGAGGGGGCGATACGACCGGCGCGGGGGTGGCCGGTTCTTCGCGAGGCAGTTGTTTGCGGGCGGGTTTGACAGTCGGTGGTGGTTTGGGTTCGGCGACGGGATCTGGCGACAGCAGGCTGCGGAACCAGGCGCTGACACGCGTCCAAAGACCGGTATCTTCAGGAGCCACGAAGCGCGCGCGAGGATCGATGAGGCGAGCGCGCAAGGCATTCCGGAAAAAATCGCCGACCACCGGCAGCGCACTGTGCGCCCCCTGACCCCAGTAGTCGCTGCGCAGCGTGATGCGATTGTCGTTGAAACCGACCCATGCCCCGGCGACCAACTGCCGGTGCATCAGGATGAACCAGCCGTCCGCGTTGTCCTGCGTCGTACCGGTCTTGCCGGCGACGTCGGCGCGGATGCCATGGCGGCTGCGGATATCCCTGCCCGTGCCACGGTTGATGACGCCGCGCAGGTTGTCGAGCAGAGTGTAGGCGACGTCACGCCCGAGCGCAAGCTCGGGTTCCTGCGGGCTGAATTCTTCGATGACCCGGCCGTCACGGTCTTCGATGCGGCTGACCAGCAGCGGCTCGAGGTAGCCCCCCCCATTCGCGATCGTCCCGTAGGCGGCAACCATTTCCTTGAGGGTGACCGGGCTGGTCCCGAGGGCAAGCGAAGGCACGGCTTCGAGCTTGCTCTGGCGCACTCCCATCTGGCGGGCGAGTCTGGCCACCTTGGCAGGGCCGACTTGCTGGATGAGTTGCGCGGTGATGGTGTTCTTCGAGTAGGCGAGCCCATCGCTCAGGGTCATGGCTTCGCCGCTTGGCGGCGTGCCATCCGCGGGCCGCCAGACCTCGCCGCCGCCGACGTCTATTTCCACCGCCTGATCGATCAATCGGTCGTTCGGGCTGGCGCCCTGGCGGTACGCTTCGCCGTAAACAAAGGGCTTGAAGGTCGAGCCGGGCTGGCGACGCGCCTGTTGTACATGGTCGAAAGCCTCCTCCTCGAAGTCGCGGCTGCCGACCCAGGCCTTGACCTGGCCGTTGCGCGGATCGATGGCCAGGAAACCGATCTGTATCCGCGTCTTTTGCCGCTGCAGTGCCCGCATGAAGTCCTTGTCGGCCTGTTGTTCCTGCATGGCTTGGGCGGGCGTCCGCCCTTTGGCCATGGCGGTGGCGTACTCCGGCGATTCGCGGATGAAGGTCTGGACCAGGCTGGAGTCGGTGCTCCACGCCGAGCGCTTCCCCCATGCCGCGTTGGCGATGTTCTGCAGGCTGTTGCCCTGGCGGGTCACGGCCTGACTGGCCGCTGCCTGCAGCCGGGAATCGATGCTGGTGCGCACCACCAGCCCGTCGCCGTAAATGCTGTAGTCGTTGCGGTCGGCCCAGGCAATCAGCCACTTGCGCAGTTGCCTGGCGAAATGCGGTGCCGGGCCCGGGGGCTCGGTCTGTCGTTCGAAATCGATCCGCAAGGGTTGCTTGCTGAGCGAGTCGAGTTGTGTCGCGGTCAGTTTCCCGCGCTTGAGCATCTGTTTGAGCACCGTGTTGCGGCGCTGCAGGGATCGCTCGGGATTGAGTACCGGATTGTAGTAACTGTTGCCTTTGAGCATGCCGACCAGCGTCGCGCTTTGCAGTACGTCGAGCTGGTCGGCCGAGGTATCGAAATAGGTGCGCGCCGCCATCTCGATGCCGTAGGCGTTGTAGAGGAAGGGCACGCTGTTGAGGTAGGTCTCGAGGATTTCGTCCTTGCTGTGGACGGCCTCGATCTTCAATGCCGTGATCGCCTCCTTGATCTTGCGCGTCAGCGTCGGGGCCCGGCCGATCTCCTCCGGGTAAAGGTTGCGGGCAAGTTGCTGGGTGAGGGTCGAACCCCCCTGGCGATCGCCCCTAAAGCTGTTGATCGCGGCGGCGGCGGTGCGTCGCCAGTCGAGACCGAAATGCGCGTAAAAGCGGTGATCTTCCGTGGCGATCAGGGCGTCGATGACATGGGGCGAAATCCCGGAGAGTGCGACCCATTGCCGGTTGGATTGCTTGAACTCGGTGAGTTTCCTGCCGTCCGCCGAGAGGATCTGGGCCGGTTGTTCCGAGGACGCCTTGCGGATGCTGCTGATGCTTGGCGTGAAGGGAATCAGGATCAGCACATAGAGCAGGAACAGGGCAGGCACTGCCGCCAGCGTCCGGAACAACTCGCGCCGGGTGGGATGGCGGAGGGCGTCGAGCGTGTCGGCGAGGCGGGAGGAAAGGCCCGGGGCAATCCGGGTCAGCGACTGTTCCAGTTCGCCGAGCCGGGAGCGAAGACCGGACCTCTGCTGGATTTCGACGGGCCGGTCACGGCGTAACAGTGGCACCTCGCGCGATCTTTTATCGAGCCGCCCGGCTCGTCACCAAACCCTGGCCTGCTGCCCAGGTAGCGACATCGTCACGTCGTATCGCAGCGGCCATCAGGCCGGGAAAGGCATCCGGGGTACAGGCAAACGAGGGCACACCCAGGGCGGCGAGTTTGCCGGCGAGGTCTCGATCATAGGCAGGCGCACCCTCGTCGCTCAGGGCCAGCAAGGTGATGAACTGCACGCCGCTGTCCACGAGTTCTGCTGCGCGGCGCAGCAGCATCGCCTCGACACCGCCTTCATACAGGTCGGAAATGAGGACCAGAATCGTGTTGCGTGGCTCACGGATGATGGATTGGCAATAGGCAACCGCACCGTTGATGTCGGTGCCACCACCCAGTTGCACACCAAATAACAGTTCCACGGGATCGTCGAGCTGTTCGCTCAGGTCAACCACCGCGGTGTCGAATACCACCAGCCTGGTCGCGACTGCCGGTAAGGTGGCCATCACTGCACCGAAGATGCTGGAATATACCACCGAGGCTGCCATCGAGCCGCTTTGGTCGATGCACAGCACGACCTCGCGTTGTGGCCGACGAGTCTTTCGGCCATAGCCGAGCAGCGTTTCCGGCACGATGGTATGGAACTCGGCCTGCCAGTGTTTCAGGTTGCTCCGTATGGTTCGATTCCAGTCGATCTCGCTGTGGCGCGGCCGGCGATTGCGCTGGCTGCGGTCGAGCGCGCCGCTGATCGCTGCGCGCAAGGGCTCATCCAGGCGCTTCATCAGTTCATCCACCACCTTGCGCACCACCATTCGCGCCGTTTCTTTCGTGCCGGCGGGAATCACCCGTGACAAGGCGATGAGGTTGGCAACCAGATGCACATCGGCTTGAACATTGCACAACATCTCTGGCTGCAACAACATCTCGCGCAGGTTCAAGCGCTCGAGCGCATCGTGCTGCATGACTTGCACCACCGAGGCCGGGAAATACTTGCGGATGTCCCCCAGCCAGCGCGCCACGCTCGGCGCCGAGCCGCCACGTCCGCCACGCCGTTCTTTGGAGCGCATGCCGTCAGGACCCTCGGGGTCATAAAGCGCCGACAGCGCCTTGTCCATTTCGGCCGCCGCGCCAAGCGGGGTACCGCAAGTCGATTCAGCCTCGCGGCCGAGCACCAGCCGCCAGCGTTGCACGCCGCTTTGTGCGCCCGGCGGAATGGAAATTTTTGGGTTCATTGCTGCACTCCCAGCAACTGGCGCAGTAGCGGCAGCGGCAGGGCAGCACGCTCTTCGTTCCAGCCGGCAGGTGGTTTCGGCAAGGCTGCGACCCCCCGGCCCTGTCCGGCACGTTGTGCAAGAGCACTGCGCTCGCTGGCGCTGAAGGTCGAGAAAGTGCGTCGTACCAGAGGCAGCACGCGCACGAAATGTTCTTCGCGCAAGCCCACAAGCCACTCGTCGATCAACCGCCATACGCGCATATCATGGAGAAGCACCAGCGCATTGCGGTTCAGGAACCCCTCCAGCCAGGCTGCTGCTTTGCTCGGCTCAGCCCCCATGGATAGTTCGAAAGACATCGCCTGCGCAACCTGTTCAACGGACCAGACCGCATCGTCGAGCAGCAATCGAACTGCCACGCCTTGCAGCAGTTGCCCGGTGTGGGTGCTGCTTGCGATCTGCTGCAGTGCCTGCCGCCATGCCTGGGTCTCCTCCTGGCCCTGACGCAACGCTACCGCAGTGTGAGCGGCCAGCAATTTCTCGCGCAGGCTCTGAGCGGCCGCATCGTCCACGTTACGGCAAGCCAGGGGCATGGCGATTGCGGTGCGTACGATCAGGCCGTCCAGAACCTGCGCGACCATCGCCGCATCGGTCTGACGCACGTTGCCGTAGCGGAACACATTTGCCAAAGGCGGCAAGGTGGCCAATAACTGCAGCACATCGCCGGTGAGCGCCGCTCTGCTTTGCAGCGCCTGCGTGACCGCTGGCACTGCAGCGTCCAGGTCGGCCAGCAGGACTTGATCGACCAGGGCGGCCAGTTCGGCCAGATCACTGATGCGCCCGACCTTGTCGATCACCAAAGCGGTGGCAGCCTGGACCAGTGTCTGCCCCCACTGGCTGGCCTCAATCAGTTGCAACAGGAACTCGGGCTGCCACTGCAGTATCCACACTTCGTGGAAAGTGCCCTGCGAGCGGCCTACTTTGGCCAACTCACCCCAGGGTACATCGAGCAGCCGCAAGCGGTGCAGCAGATGGCTGCGGGCCAGGTCGTTGCTGTTGCGCAAATCCAGATCGAGCGTGCGCTGGACGGCCTCCGGCTTGAGCCGCAAGGTTTTCTGCGCCTGCTCCAGATCACGCTGCAGGGGTACGGTGGGTACGTCGGCAGGCACGCTGCCCAGTCGGTCACCCACCACCAGTTCGTCGGCGATGAAATGCAGCAGCGAATCGTCCCCCATGGCAAAGACCGAGCGCGTGGCCTCCTGCAATTCTTCCAGTCCGGCAGCGGGACGCTCGCGCATGGCTGCAAGCGCATCCGCCAGGCGTGTGGCTTCGATCAGGTGCGCCGACGAGCAGTCCAGATCCCGTTCGCGCATCAGCCGCGCCACGCGTGCTAACCACCCGACCGTGCGCAGCTGCGGGAGATGCTGGCTGCGCCACAAATGCTCATACCAGCCAGGCGAAACAATGCCGGCACCATAGCCGCTGCTGCGCGTGAGGTGCCGGTAGGTCCACGGCACCCAGGTGGACTGCACCTTGACCCTGGGCAGACCCTTGAGCAAGGCCTGATCGGCTTTCACTGTGACGGACGACGTCTGCAAAGCACGCAAGTGCCAGGCGCCACAGACCACCGCAATGCGCTCCGCGCCTGTTTTTTGTGCCTCGCGCAGGCACTGGCGCATGTGCGCTTCGCGCAGTACCTCGCGCTGCGACTCCTGTGGGTCATCGCGCTGCTCACCCCACTCTGCCCGCAAGGCGGTCATGGCTTCGGCGACCGCGGCAAAAAGTTGTTCGCCGTCGCCGCGCTCCTCCACCATGTGATTCCACCAGCTTTCGCCATCGGCATAACCGGCGGCATGCGCCAGCCAGTTCAGCGGGTCGCCCGCACGGTCGTCATCGCTGGCTGCCGGGTTCGCCGGTGCGCCGGCTTCTTCGCTGGTTGCATCCTGCCGGTGGTCTTGCGCAGCGTGAGCTTCTGCGTGCGCGGGTTCTGGAGACGCCTCGTCCGCTTGCCGGCGTGCCTTTTGCAATGCCAGGCCATTGGCCATCGGCAGGTCCATGAAGCGTACCGGCACGGCATGCAATACCGCCCAGCGTATCGCCTGCCACTCCGGCGAAAACTCGGCGAAAGGGTGATACACCGCCAGTTGTGGATCGTCGGGACAATAACTCAGCAAAGCCACCGGTGGCTGCATGCCCTCGGCCAGCACGGCCGGCAGCAAGCCCTCGCTTTCCGGCGGACCCTCGATCAGGATGCAATCGGGTCGCAGTGCATCAAACGCGCGCACCAGGCTGCGAGCACAACCGGGGCCGTGGTGACGTATGCCAAAAAGATGCGGTGCAGCCATTGCGGTGGCGCTCAGGTTTGCTGGTCGCGGCAGGCTCGGTACAGATCCTTCCAGTCGGCGCGTTCTTTCACCACCGTTTCCAGATACTCGTTCCATACGATATTGTCCTGGATCGGATCCTTCACCACTGCACCGATCAGGCCGGAGGCGAGGTCATGCGGGCGCATGACGCCATCGCCGAAATGGCCGGCCAGCGCCATACCGCTGTTGATGACCGAGATGGCCTCGGCGGTCGATAGCGTCGAGGTGGGCGACTTGACCTGCGTTCTTTCATCGGCGGTCCGGCCACTGCGCAGTTCCCGAAATATCTGCACCAGGCGCCGGACTTCCTTGAGCGCCGGCGGCTCTGTCGGCAGTTGCAGGGCACGGCCCATTTCGGCTACCCGTTTGACGACGATCGAGACTTCTTCGTCTTCACTGGCGGGCACCGGCAGCACCACCGTATTGAAACGCCGCTTGAGCGCCGAAGACAGCTCGTTGACCCCCTTGTCGCGGTTGTTGGCGGTGGCGATGACGTTGAAGCCATGCCTTGCCTGAACCTCGCTGTTGAGTTCGGGGATGGGCAGGGATTTCTCCGACAGGATGGTGATCAGCGTATCCTGCACATCCGCGGGGATGCGGGTGAGTTCTTCGACACGGGCGATCTTGCCGGTTTGCATGGCATTCATCAGAGGACTGGAAACCAGGGCTTGTTCAGAAGGTCCGTGCGCCAGCAACTGCGCGTAATTCCAGCCGTAACGCAATTGTTCTTCACTGGTGCCCGCCGTGCCCTGGATGAGCAGCGTCGAATCGCCGCTGATGGCCGCGGCCAGGTGTTCCGATACCCACGACTTGGCGGTGCCGGGCACACCGTAAAGCAACAAGGCCCGGTCGGTTGCCAACGTTGCCACGGCAATTTCCATCAGGCGCTGATTGCCAATGTATTTGGCGCTGATCGTGAAACCGCTGTCGAGCTTGCCACCCATCAGGTAGGTGATGACGGCCCACGGCGACAGCTCCCAGTTTTGCGGGCGGGCTCGCGTGTCGTGTTTCTTCAGTTCCGACAGTTCTTCGGAAAATTGTCTCTCGGCATGTTCGCGGATGGCAGTGGATGCGGTCATGGTGTCCTCGGATTCGAGCAATACGTTAACAATTCAGGGCTTGCCGGGTGGCGATGATCTGTCGGAGGGTATGCCACAATTCTGGCAACGCAGGCTTGCCGGCAGCTTCGCCGGAGATCCCCGGCAGCTGCTCCAGCGCCGCACCCTGCAATACACAGCAAAGCTCCGGCAGGGCGGAACGCAGCGCGTAATCGTTGCTGAAGTCGGCATGCTGTCCGACCGCTTCGGCAACCGCACTGGCGACGGCCAGCGACAGACTGGCTGACAGGCATTCACCGGGTGGGCAGGCCTGCAGCAGTTGATGAACCAACGCTTGCAACCGGGATTTGCCCTCCTTCAACTGTTTTTCCCAATAGCGCTCGCGTCGCGCCAGGGGCAACAAGGCGAGAATGGCCAGGTAATGGTCGGCAGACAGTGTCTTCGGGGAGTGGTCCAGCAAGGCTTCGCACCAGGCTACCTCCGGTTCGACCGCCAGCGCTTCGCGCCATGCCCGCAGCAGGGCATCCGCCCAGTCACTGGAAATCGCCCAATCGACCAGATCGCCAGGGTTCATGCCGGTATATCGGACCCACCAGGCCAGTGGTACCTGCCGGGCCACTTGAAACAGCCACCAGGCCCGTTCGCCCAGCGCGTCGTGGGTCGGCCGTGTCGCTTCAATGCCATCGGCTTTCCATTCATCCGCCACGGCGGATGGCGCGTCAAGCCGCCAGCGTTTGCGCAACAACACTCTTTCCTGCCGTAACAGCGCCTGCATGCGCTGCTGTGCCCGTTGCACATGGGCACAGTCGGGCAGTCGCTGCAACAGACCCAGCGTCACCTGTTTCACCTCGCGGCTACGGTCTCTTCGCAAACTGTCGAGAAGCGCTTCATCGTCCATCGACAAGCCGGTTGCCAGCTCGCCTATCAGTTCGGCACGTTCGCGCGCAGGCAATTCGCCGAGGATTCCGGTCAGCCGTTCACGCGCCGCGGAAGGATTGCGCCGGCGCTCCTCGCGCAACAGCTCTCGCCGTTGCGCCAGACTGCCTTCAGTCCAGCGCACTTCTTCAGCCGCCGCGGCCTCAACGCCAAAAGCATAGTTCCAGGCGGCATTCTGCCCCGCCAGCCAGACACCGCGCTCACCCAGAACGGGCTGCAATGATTCGCGCAAAGCCACCGAGCGGCGGCCTTGCTCCAGTGCCAATGGCAGCAGATCGATCGGCAAGCGACGGCCCTTTCTGGCAAGCGACTGGAAAACAAGCAGTAGCAGGCGTTGCGGCCCGTCGCGCAGTGCCCAGGCCAACAAGAGCACGGCGGAAGCGTTGTCCACCGTGGGCAGCACTTCCCTGGCCGCGGCAGCCGGCACGGGCTCCGGCCAGGCCGTACCCTGTACGCCGGCCTGAGCACAGGTAGCCAAGACGGCGGCCATTTGCAGCACACATTGGGCGGGATGGTCGCCAAGCACGGCAAGCTCTGCGAGCAGATCACCGATCGCTCCACCAGGCTCGGGCAGCACGGGAGCCTGCCGTTCGGTACCGACCATGGCCACCGGCAGCAATGCGGCCCAGGTACTCACTCCGGACTCCTTTGCCACAGCCCATCGATACCCCATGCACTGAGCGGCCGCAGCGCCAGTCCATCCCATTCGCCCATCATCACGAGCGGATGACCGCCACTGTAGGCCAGCAATCTCCAGGTGTCGGCATCGCCCAGATGCAGCGCCACGGTTTGACCTTCGACCATCAGAAAAGTCTGGTCACCGGCTCGCAGAGGGACAGCCGCGGGCAAAACCATCGGGTGCAAACGAACCCAGGGGCTGCTTGCGACACGTTCGGCCACCGTCCGCCACTCGGCGCTCGAGGTCGAATCCGGCCATCGGGTCTGTACGCTTGCCGTCACCTCGGCAACCAGTGCTCGTAGCATGCTGGTACCAGGAAAATAGGCCAGGGTTGCTTCGACAGTGGAGCCGTTCAGCCAGGACTGCTCGAATCCCTTGCCGGCAAAGGCATGCTCCAGCAGCAAGGCGCGTCGGCCACTGTTTCTGCCATGCAACCACACCCGCCGTTCCGTCAGGTGGTCTTCGTTTTCTTCCCTGATTTGTCCCAATACGGTCCACTGGTCGGCCAGACGTTTTCCTGTGCTCAGGACCTCGGATTTGTCATACGGCCACCCCGCGATGGTGCGAAGTTCGGCCTGCATCTCCGGGGATAAGTCTGCACGGCGCCGAATGGCGGCGCACAACAAATACAACAGGCCGAGGCGATGCAACAGCCGCTCAGGCCAGTCTGTGCCCCGGCGGATGCCATGCGCTGCCTCCCGCACTCTCGACGCCAGTCCGGCAGCCTGCGCATCCACCATGCGCGCGGCCATGGTATGCCATCCACCGAGCTGCTCATCGCCGATGGCGCCCAGCCCGCGGCCGATCTGGTCGTACAGCCATGCCTGCAGCTCGGTCGCCGCACCTTCGATGCGGCTCCAGCGCTGAGCCTGGCGTTTCAGATCGCGCTTCCCGGCGATTTCGGGATCGACAGGAGTGGTTGCCTCTGCGCGCTGCTTTTCCTCCTTCTTCCGTTCCTTCCCGGCGCGGGTGCTCAGCCATTCGCTGACCCAGGCCGGGGCGTCGGTCTGGGTGAATAGTTCCTCCTGTCTGGCACGCAGCAACAGCAGCGCCAGAGCATGCTTGCAGGGAAACTTGCGGCTGGAACAGCTACAACGAAATACCGGGGTGGCGCCGGTGATGTCGACTTGTGTCTGGTACGGTTTTGATCCGCTGCCTTGACATGCCCCCCATACGGCGACATCGTTCGCACCCAGGACCGGCCACCGGGCCGGCATCACCAGCGCGCGCGCCGCAGTCGCCGACGACGCATCCGGCGCCAGCGCCAGCACGGCCTCTGCACCGATGACGGTCAAAGCGCAGGCTCCCGGATCACTGCTTCGCGAATACCCATCTGATCCTCAGGTCATCAAGCGCTCTGAAGCCGTTCATGTCCAGGCTGTTGATGAACCTCGTCATGGCTGTGTTCTCCAGAAACCGTTTGGGAAGGATGACATTATATTCTTGCTATTCTTGCATGCCGCTACGCGCGTTCATGAGCTCCGAGGGCAGCTGGCCGCCAACGGCCGGGTCAGTGGCTGGCGGTGTGCCGGGACTGGTGGCGGCGGGCGCCACTTTCGGCAGCACGATGTCGAAGCGGGCCCCCTGCCCCGGCTGGCCATGCACGTCGAGGGTGCCGCCGAGGACGCTGCTGACCAGGTTATGGCTGATGTACAGCCCGAGGCCGCTGCCGCCGCTGTCCATCCGGGTGGTGAAGAAGGGATCGAAGATGCGATCCCGCACGCTGTCGGCGATTCCCTTGCCGTCGTCGCTGTAGCACAGCCGGATGCGCTCGCCGTCGATCTCGCCGGCCGCGAGCCTGATCAGGCCGCGATCGACGCCGTCGAAACCGTGCAGCAGAGAGTTGCTGACCAGATTGACGATCACCTGCTCGAGCGGGCCGGGATAGCTGTCGAGCCGCAGACCGGCGGGAATGTCCAGCTCGACGCGATGCTGGCGACCCTTGAACAGCGGGCGCAGGCTGGCGAGCAGATCTTCGACCGTCTGGCGCAGGTCGAAGACGCGGCGGCGGATGCTCGCCTGATCGATGGCCACCTGCTTGAACTGACTGATCAGCTCGGCCGCGCGCACGGTGTTTTGGTCGAGCAGCCGGGCGGCCTCCTGGCAACGGTCGAGGAAGGTGGCCAGTTGCGAGCGACGCAGCGGGCCGGATTCGCAAGCGTGGGCGAACTCCCTCACCCGCTCCGCCAGTACACCCGCGACCACGCGGGCATTGCCGAGCGGGGTGTTGAGTTCGTGCGCGACGCCGGCGACCAGCTGGCCCAGGGCCGCCAGCTTTTCACTCCGCATCAGCTGGCGCATGGCCTGCCGCAACTCGGCGGTGCGCTCGCCAACGAGAGTCTCGAGGTTCTGCCGATGCTTCTGCAATTCGGCTTCCACACGCTTGCGCTCACTGATGTCGCGCACGAAGGCGATGCTGTATGCCTCACCGCCGTACTCGAAATAACTGGCCGAGAGCTCGACCGGCAAGATTGAACCGTCCTTGCGGCGGCGCTCACTCTCGCTGGTCAGCGAGCCAGCCGCCCGCAGCGTCTGCCAGTGCGCCTGCCATCGCATCTCCGGGTCGGGCCGCGGATCGACATCGACCACGCGCATCTGCAGCAGCTCATCGCGGTGGTAACCGAGGATGCGGCACATTTCCCGATTGGCGTAAAGGTAGCGGCCATCGGCCCTCGCCCAGGCGATCGCCACCGAAGCACGATCGATGGCGAAACGGCTGAGCTGCAGCTCCTCTTCCGCGAGCTTGCGGGCGTGGATGTCGACATGCGTGCCGACCACCCTCAGCGCCCGTTGCTTGGCGTCGCGCTGGCTGACCTTGCCGCGGCCGTTGATCCATTTCCAGTCACCGCTGCTGGTGCGCATGCGGAACTCGATGCTGAAGTTGCTGCTATGGCCGTCGAGGTGGGCCGCGATCGCTGCTTCGGCCGCCGGCAGGTCGTCCGGGTGGACGCGGTCGCGCCAGGCCGCGTAACTGGCAGGGAACTCACCCGGAGTGTAGCCGAGCATGGTGTACCAGCGGTCACTGAAGTACAGCTCGCCGGTCGCCAGTTGCCAGTCCCAGATACCGTCGCTGGTGGCTTCCATGACCAGACGCAGACGCTCCTCGCTGGCGCGCAGGGCGAGGTCGGAACGAGCGGATTGGCCAACGGGCTTTTTCATCTGGCGCCTGCTGGCGACTTGCCCGGAGCCTGCCACCGCACGGGCGCATGCCGTTGCCGAATGCCTCGCCGACCCGCTCGTGGCACCTGGCGCATGCGTCTCAGCCTTGCTGCTCGATCCATGCAATCCTTTCGGCGGCTGTCTGCCAGGAGGCGTCGTGCAACAGCGTATGGCCGGCGCGCGGAATCACGACCACCTCGGCACGCCGGCGGGCGGCCGTGGCGTAGCCGCTAGGGATGAACAGCAGCCTCGGCAGGCGCTGGCGGCCGACAGCCGGCTGGTGCAGGGGATGGATTCGTCGCAATTTCATGGTTGCTGGCAGCAGTGCAGGGCAGTTTGCGCCAACGCCGCGGTTGCACGGCGAGGACGCGTCCGGCTACAGTATCGCAGGCTGTGCCCGCAGTCGGCAAGGCGAACCAGGATGCGAAGGAATGTGTGGGTCGTTGAGCCTTGTTCGCTGGAGATGCGTCGACATCGCTGATCACCCGCCCCACACCCGAACCCGAGATCAGGCGGTCTGAGGATGGGGGCCGGAGGGCCTTGAAATCCGCCTCCCTGGATCGTGCCGACTGCCGACCCGCCTTTTTGATTCCTGCCCTTCTGTGCTACTGTTGGTTCGCGCCGCACGACAGGGAGGTCAGGCCCGTGGTCTGACGGGCCTTGCCTTTTCGGCGCTGCCGGAGCGTGCGCCCCGAGGGCGAATTGCTCCCCGGTGGTGCTGGCAATCGTAACTGGAGACCCCCGCAATGCCGCCCAATGACCTCCCGATCTTTCAAGCTCTGAGCGGGGTTTACGAGCCGTCCGGCATTCAGCAGCTCGCCGATGGCCGTTTTCTCGTGGTCGAGGACGAACAGCGGCATGCGCTGAGTCTCCTCGGCATCCGTGATGGCCAGGTCAGTCACACCGCCCTGAACGCCCCATTCTGGTCGTGGGGAAACGACGATTTCTGGAAACTGGACGACCTCGAAGGCGTCACCGCCGACAGAGCGGGCAACATCTACGCCATCACCTCGCATTCCCGTGACAGCGACGGCAACGAGCGGAAATCCAGGGAAAGACTGGTGCGCTTCCGCATCGAAGGCGACCAGGTCGTCGATCCGAGGGTGGTCGGCAACCTGAAGCGCCACCTGATCGCCGCCCACCCGGAACTGGCTGCTTATGCCGCGATACGCGAGGTCAAGCGCGAGGGTGGGTTGAACATCGAGGCGCTGGA
Organism: Candidatus Accumulibacter cognatus; assembly: GCF_000584975.1. NCBI lineage: Bacteria > Pseudomonadati > Pseudomonadota > Betaproteobacteria > Candidatus Accumulibacter > Candidatus Accumulibacter cognatus. The sequence continues at coordinate 17,805 of NZ_JDST02000096.1, forward strand.
AATGAGCGCCGACCAGAGGCGCCTGCTGATGGGATTTCGCAGTCCACTCCTCGACGGGCGGGCGATCATCGCCAGCATCGAGAATCCCGGCGCCCTCTTCGACGCCGACGAGCGGCCGCGGATCGGCGTCCCGCTGACGACGCTCGATCTTGGCGGCAACGGCATTCGCGGCCTGTCCTGGGTGCCCGATCTGGCGGGATATCTGGTCATCGCCGGTCCCGTCGCCCGCGAACGGCTTGAATTCCAGCTCTGGTTCTGGCGTGGGGGCGGCGCGGATCGCCCGCGCCGGGTCAGCGTTGCCGGTCTGCCCGGCTTCGAGCACGCCGAGGGAGTCAGCCCGGCGGTCATTGATGGCCGGAAGTGCATCATCCTCGTCAGCGACGACGGCAGCCGGGACGAAGGCCGCTGCGCGCGCTTCCTGATCTTGCGGCCGGACCAACTGAGGATTGCGGACTGAACGCGACGGCGCCAGACCTATGCTCACCCACCAGAAGATCTTCCTCGCCTCGTCGCAAGAGCTCGAAGACGACCGCCGCGCCTTCGAAATTTACGTCGGCCGCGAAAACGAGAAATGGGTGTCGCAGGGAGTCTTCCTCAAGGTCGTGCTGTGGGAAGACTTCCTCGACGCGATGTCGCGCACGCGGCTGCAGGACGAATACAAGCGCGCGATCCGCGAGTGCGACCTCTTCGTGATGCTCGTCGCGAACAAGGTCGGCCGCTACACCGCCGAGGAATTTGCCACCGCTTTCGGCCACTTCCAGGCGACGAATCGGCCGTTTCTGTTCACCTATTTCAAGGAGCGGACCGACGGGTCGGCGGCGCTTGCGCCGGAAGACGAGCGCAGTGTGCGCGAGTTTCGCGAGAAGCTCGACGAACTCGGCCACTTCCCGACCCGCTACGCGAACACGGAAGGATTGCTGCTGCATTTCGGCGGCCAGCTCGACAAACTCGCCGCTGCCGGCTTCGTCGAACTGCGCCCGGACCCGCCGGCGCGGGCGGCGGTGCCTGCGCAGAAAATCAAGGTCGGCAGGCGCGGCGTCGCGATCGGGCGCGACAACTTCGGCAGCGTCAGCACCGGCGACACGCACATCCACGATCATCGGGACCAGCGCGATCAAAGGACGATCGTCCACCTCGCGGCACGGAAGGGAGCCAGCGCCGCCGACCTGCGCCGCGCCTACCTCGACTGGCTCAGCCGGCGTGCCAACGAGTTGCCGCTGCTCGCCGCGGACAGCGGCAGGCCGGTGCAGCTCGCGTCGGTGTATACGGCGCTGCTGACGCGGCACGCGCGCGACGAGACGCCGGGCGGGCGCGGCCAGGCCAGCGCACGGCTCGCCGCGCGCGGCGAAGGTGAACAGCACGCCGCGCCACGCCAGTCGGCGCTCGAAGCGCTCGACGACGAACGCCTGCTCGTGCTGATGGGCGGTCCCGGCAGCGGCAAGACGACGTTCCTCAACTTCGTCGCGCTGTGCATGGCCGGCGAGCTGCTCGGCCAACAGCCGACCGACCTGCGGCTCCTCCGCCAGCCCTTGCCGGTCGACGACGGCGAGGAGGCACGCGCCAGCTCTGCCAACAGGAAAGAGAAAGCGCCCGAGCCCCAGCGCTGGCGCCATCGTGCGCTGCTACCGGTGCGCGTGCTGCTGCGCGACTTCGCCGCCAGCCTGCCGCCGCCGGGCGTCCGCGTCGCCGACGGCGCGCTGTGGACCTTCATCGTCGGCCAGTTGCCGACGCCGCTCGCGCGCTACGCCGACGAGCTGCAGCGCGAGCTGTTGGCCGACGGCGGCCTGATCCTGCTCGACGGGCTCGACGAAGTGCCGGACGCGCTGCAACGCCGCGAGCAGGTCAAGCGGGCGGTGCAGGACTTCGCCGCGCTCCACTCGCGCTGCCGTTTTCTCGTCACCAGCCGCACCTACGCCTACCAGCGCCAGGACTGGAAGCTCGACGGCTTTGCCGAACGCGAACTGCTGCCCTTCACGCGCGGGCAGATCGAGCGCTTCATCGACACCTGGTACGCGCACCTGGCGCAGGACCTCTGCCGGCTCACCGAGAGCGACGCCAGCGGACGCGCGGCGCTCCTCAAGCGCGCAACGCAGTGGCCCGAACTGCGCGAACTCGCCGAGCGGCCGCTGCTGCTGACGCTGATGGCGCGCCTGCAGAGCAAGAGCGGTGGATCGCTGCCGGAGAACCGCGAAGAACTCTACGCGCAGTCGGTCGACATGCTGCTCGACGAATGGGAAGGGCTCAAGCTTCGCCGCGACGCCGACGGCCAGCCGGTGGTCGCCGAACCCAGCCTCGGCGAGTGGCTGAACGCGCCGCGCAACAAGATCCGCGAACAGCTCGACAAGCTCGCCTACCACGCCCATCTGCAGCAGCCGCGGCTCACCGGCACCGCCGACATCCGGCAAAGCGCGCTGATCGACGCGCTCTACGCCGCCTCGTCGGACCCCGACGTGCGCCTCAAGCGCCTCGAGGAATACCTGCGCGACCGCGCCGGGCTGCTCAGCCCGCAGGGCGAAGGGCTGTACCAGTTCCCGCACCGCTCGTTTCAGGAATACCTGGCCGCCTGCCACCTGGCGCGCTTCGACTACCCGGACACGCTGAGCAAACTCGCGCGCAGCGACCCGAACCGCTGGCGCGAGGTGACGCTGCTCGCCGCCGCCCGCTCGAAAGCCTCGCCGTCGGCGATCTGGGAACTCGTCGACGCGCTCTGCGCCGAGGACGACGCCGATCCCCAGAAAGCGGTCGAAGCCCACTGGGGAGCGCTGCTCGCCGCGCAGGTGCTGCACGAAACCGGCCTCGCCGCGTTCAACCCGGACTTGCGGGAGCGCCACGAGCGCCGGCGGCAGCGCGTGCGCGACCGGCAGTTGGTCGTGCTCGCCGGCGCGCGGCTGCCGGCGCGCGAACGCGCGCTCGTCGGCGACCTGCTGGCGCGACTGGGCGACCCGCGCCGCCACCTGCGCGAAGTCGACGCGATGCGTTTCGTCTTCGTGCCGCGCGGCCGCTTCTGGATGGGCCAGGAGGGCGACAAGGAGGCGCCACTGCACGAGAACGACACGCTCGACGACAACTACTGGATCGGCGAATCGCCGGTCACCGTCGCGCAGTTCCGGCAGTTCGTCGAAGCGAGCGGCTACGCCAGGCACCGGCAACAAGCCTTGAAGGAAGCGGAGAATCGTCCGGTGGCGTGGCTACGCTGGGACGACGCGCTCGCCTTCTGCCGCTGGCTCGACGCCCGCTGGCGCGCGCGCCTGCCCGCTGGCTGGGCGGTGACGCTGCCGTCGGAAGCCGAGTGGGAGAAAGCGGCGCGCGGTGGCGTCGAGATCCCGGGCAGCGTGATCCGCGCGACGCTCGATGACGGCTTCGCACCGCGGCAACACGCACTGCAAGCGAACCCGCAAGCCCGGCGGATCTACCCCTGGGGCGACGCCTGGGATGCCGAACGGGCCAATGCGGAGCAGGGCATCGGCCAGACGACCACGTCGGGCTGCTTCTTGCTCGGCCGTAGTCCATTGGGTTGCGAGGACATGGCCGGCAACGTCTGGGAGTGGACGCGCAGCCTGTGGGGCAAGGATTGGGACAAGCCCGAGTTCGGCTATCCCTATGATCCGAGCGACGTGCAACGCGAGAACCTCGATGCGCCGGATGAGGTGCGGCGGGTCGTGCGGGGCGGCTCGTGGGGCAATCCCAGGGACAGCGCCCGCTGCGCTGTCCGCCACAGATTTTTCCCGGTCGGCTGGCTCGACTACAGCGGTTTTCGGGTGCTGTTGCGCCGGTCCCCTGTTTCGTAGCTCTGGTCTCTGTCCCCTCTGGTCTCTGACTCTCCGGAGATCCGACTCTGGAGGGGGTTCGGGGGAGACTTCCCCCGCTCCTCCGCGCGCAGCGCGGCTGTTTATTCTCCGCCTTCCGGGTGGCGACATCCGGGCAGGCGGTCTGGAAAGGTCGTGCGGGGCGGCTCGTGGAACAATCACCGAGACAACGCCCGCTGCGCCGTCCGCAACAGGAATCCCCCGAACCACTGGAACGACAGCGGTTTTCGGGTTCTGTTGCGCCGGTCCCATGTTCTTCCCCACTTCTTCTGGTTGCGCCGCCAGGCGCAACGGTGCGACGGTACTCCCGTGCCGCTCGCATTCCGGAAATGCCGGCCGATTCGCGCAAGCGGGTTTGCCGGCCGAGGCGAAGGAAGAAGAACAGCGCCAGACGCGTCTGGTCCGCGCGCGCGCCGCAAGGCAGGGCGCCATCGGGGCAGCGCTCGCGCCGGGCAGATAGCGAAGCACGGACACGGCCTGGCGAAACGCCCGCCGTGTCCGCCCCGGCCCAGGCCCGGCGCTATGCCTGCATGCTCTGGCGCAACCAGCCGCCGAGCAGCCTGCCGATGCCGGCGACCCTCCGGCTGACGTGCTCGTACTGGCCGCTGCTCAGCCAGTTCTCTACCCGACGCACCGCCTGCTCAAGCAACGCAACTCGATCGCGTTCACGCGCCGGCTGGCAGACCATCTCGATGCCTACCAGGCCGGGCGGATTCCGTTCGCCGAACTCGACGCGGCGGTTCATGGCTGGATCAAGCACGTGCGTTACGCCGATACCTGGGGACTGCGCGAACACCTCTTCGCCACGCACCCGATCGTTCCGCCGCGCGGCGGGGGAAGTTTCCCCCGCACCCCCTCCAGAGTCGGATGACCGGAGCTCCAGAGCCCTGAGGGGGCAGAGCCCAGAGCTACGAAACAGGGGACCGGCGCAACAGAACCCGAAAACCGCTGACGAGCCAGTGGAGCGGGGGATCCCTGCCGCGGACGGCGCAGCGGGCGTCGACTCGGTGAAGGTCCACGAGCCGCCCCGCACGACCCGCCGCACCTCATCCGGCGCATCGAGGTTCTCGCGTTGCACGTCGCTCGGATCATAGGGATAGCCGAACTCGGGCTTGTCCCAATCCTTGCCCCACAGGCTGCGCGTCCACTCCCAGACGTTGCCGGCCATGTCGAGGCAGCCGTACGGACTGGCGCCGCTCGCGAAGATTCCGACCGGAGTCGTATCGCCGAAGCCGGATTCGGCTGCGTTGCAGCGCGCGGCGTCAAACGCGTCTCCCCACGGGTACGCGCGTGCGTCGCTGGCACCGCGCGCCGCCTTCTCCCATTCGGCTTCGCTCGGCAGCGTCACGGCTTTGCCAGTGACCGCGGCCAGCCAGCGGCCATACGCGAGCGCGTCTTGCCAGCTCACGTCGACGACCGGGTGGCTCTCCTTGCCTCGCGGCGGGCGAGGTCCTTGCCAATACTTGGGCGGCGGATGCCTGCTGGCCTGCGTGAACAGCGCGTATTGCGCGTTGCTGATCGGCACGCGCGCGATGGCGTACGCCGGCAGCGACACGCGGTGCGCCTTGCTGCCCTCGCCCATGGTGAATTCTCCGGCGGGAATCTCGACCCACTCGGGTTCGCCGTGCGGTAGGCTCCAGAAGCGGGTTCCGCCGATCCTGGCGAGCGCTTCGGCGGCGGCGATGCGGCGCCGAAGCGCTGCCTGCGGGCTGATGCCGCGCGTCAGCAGCGTCTTTGTCTTCGCCAGCCAGCCGATAGGCTCAGGACGCTCGAGTTCGTCCCGCAGCCGCGCGCGCAACTCGGCTTCGAGATTGCCGATCAGCCTGCCCGAGCCGGCGTCGCGCACGCACTCGGCGGCCAGGACGAGGTTGTGGTACGGCTCGGGCTCGGCGCGCGCATCGGCAATCGCGCGAATCAGCCGCGTCGTCCGCTCCCTACTCTGCGTGCTCAGATGGCCGGCGGTGAGCAGGATGACTTCCCGCCACCAGGGGTCGGCGCTGTGCGCCAGCGTCTTCTCGACGTAATCGTCGCGGCCGGCGATGCCGAGCGCCGCGAGGTATTCCTGAAAGGTGAGATGCGAAAAAGCGTAGCTGCCTTCGCCGCGCGCGATCAGCAGGCCGGTACGCTCCTCAATCAGCCGCAGCAGGCGATCGACGGCGGCATCGAGGTCGCGCGTGTCGTCCAGCCGGCCGGCGAGTTCGTCGGCCAACAGTTCGCGCAGCGGCTGGCGATCGACTTCCTTCACCCTTTCCTCGTGCATCCGTAATGCCAGACGTTGCAGCACCAGGCGGCGGTCGCTGGTGTCGAAAGGCCGCTCGTGCACGACGCGCGTTTCCGCGACTTCTTTCGCTTCGTCCCACTTGCCGAGCAACACGTCGACCGCTTCCTCGTAGAGCTCGGCGCGCCGGTCGGGCAGCTTGACGCGGTCGCGATGGACGAGCGCGATGACGGTGAGCAGCAGCGGGTTTATCGCCAGTTCGCGCACGCGCTCGTTGGCTTCGATCGCAGCGAGCAGTTGTTCGGATTGCTGCGCGGCGGCGGTTTCGGCGCTGTCGCCGGGGCCCATCTGGCCGATGGCGATCAAGCGGTGCCACTGCGCCAGGAAGCGGCGCAGGTCAGCGAGCGAGAAGTCGCGCACGGTCGTCGTCGCATAGCCGGCGGCAAGCTGCGACGATTCGGTGTAGCCGACGATGCGGCTGGTGACGACGTAGCGGCAGCCGGGATATGCGCGCGTGAAGTCGTCCACGCGGCGCGCGACGCGCCGGCGCAGCGCCGCGTCGGCGACCTCGTCGAGGCCGTCGAGCAACAGCACCGCGCGGCCGCCGTGCAGCCAGTCGTCGAAGAAGTTTTCCGGAACGGCGATGCGCTGGTTGGCCAGCAGGCGAACGAGAAAGCGCAGAAAAACGACGTGCCCTTCGGTGCCGTCGTCGCGCTGCTCGCCGAGGAAGCGGGCCAACAGGCGCAGTGGCAGCAGGATCGGCAGCGTGCCGCTCTCGGCCAGCCCGAGTTCGCCGCGCAGGTGCTCGCTGCCTTCGGCGACATCGCGCGCGTAGCGCAGCGCCAGGTAGCGCAGCAGCGTCGTCTTGCCGCAACCGGGGTCACCGAGGACGACCAGCCGGCGATGCTCGGCGAGCGCCTGGTTGACGCTGATTTCGCTCATTTCGCGCGCCGCTTCGCCAGCCGGCCCGCTACCGGCCAGGCCGCGCTGCCGCTCGCCGGGTGCCAGCGCGCACTCGCCGGCCAGCCAGGCGGCGTCGCCGCGCTCGGTGAACTGGCGCGTCGCGCGCAGCGTGACGTAGATGCGGTCGAGCTCGATGTTCACCAGCTTGCCGCGCGAGCGGATTCCTTGCAGTTGCAGATAACGGTTTTCACTGATCAGGTGCTGCAGGTTCTCCGGCATCTGCTGAACGGAGTCGTGCGCTACCCGTGTGTGTCGGTCGCGGGCCGCCGGGCCTCGCCCTGCGGCACCAGCTGCACGGCGAGGATGCAGAAGAGGATCAGCACACAGCCGGCGGCTTGCCTCCCGTCCAGCTTCTCCGCGAGAAAGAGCGCGCCGGAGATGGCGGCGAAGAGCGTTTCCGACGACAGGATGATTGCCGCGTCGCTGGCCTGCGTATGGCGCTGGGCAAGCACCTGCAGCGTGAAGGCGACGCCGACCGAGAGCACGCCGGCATAGAGGATGGCGGGCATCGCCGAGACCAGGCCGGCGGCGCGGATCGGCTCGACGAGCAACGCCGCCGCCAGGCAGACGACGCCGCAGACGAAGAACTGCGTGCAGGCGACGGTGATTGCCGCGCCCTTTTCTGCGGCGACGCGGCCGACCAGGAGCACGTGGCCGGCCCAGAACAGCGTGCCGGCGAGCACCCACCAGTCGCCCGTCGCCAGGGACGACAGTTCGCCACCGCCCAGGAGGTAGGTGCCGGCCACGCAGCCGCCGGCCGCCGGCCAGACCGACCAGTGCGGAAGCGTGCGGAAGAGCAGGCAGCCAAAGAGCGGCACCAGCGGCACGTAGAGCACGGTGAAGAAGCCGGCATTGGTGACCGTCGTGCCAGCGATGCCGACCTGTTGCAGGGTGGCGCCGCCGGCGAGCAGCAGGCCGAGGCCCGCGGCACCCAGCCACTCGCCTTGCGTAAAGCCGTGGTGGCGGGCGTTCAGGCGCCGGTACTCGCGCATGGCCAGCGGCAGCACGATCAGGGCGCCCAGCAGGAAGCGTATGCCGGTGAAGGCGAGCGGGCCGATGTCCTGCATGCCGAGGTTCTGGGCAACGAAGGCGGTTCCCCAGATCAGGGCCGTGAGGGTGAGCAGCAGGTTGGCGGTGAGGCGGGTCATGGGCTTGGCTGGATCACCCTGTATTTTCCGGCTTGAGAGTGTGCGCGAGATCCTGCGTGACCACAATCATGCCCTACGGCTCGAAGGCATCGTCGTCAACCTTGTGCCGCGGGCGAGGTCGATCCTGCATCCACAAGGCGACTCCTCCCGTATCAGGGAAACATGGCAGCAGCGTGCCGCCATGATTCAGATACCTCAGAGGAGAGAACCATGAACACCTTGTCAAGACTGATCCTGGGAACCGCTTTCTCGCTGGCGCTTGCCGCCTGCGCCGCCGGGCCCAGGGCAGGGTCTGCTTCGCTGTACGATCGACTGGGCGGACAGCCGGCGATTACCGCCGTGGTGGACGATTTCGTCGCCAATGTCGCCGCCGACAAGCGCATCAACGGACAGTTCGCCAACACCAACATCCCCCGCCTGAAGATGCTGCTCGTCGAGCAAATCTGCGCCGGCACCGGCGGCCCCTGCCAATACACGGGCCGTGACATGAAGTCGGCACATGCTCACCTGAAGATCGGCGAGGCAGACTTTGCCGCGCTGGTCGAAGACCTGTCACGCACGCTCGACAAGTTCAAGGTTCCCGCAAAGGAACAGGGCGAACTGATTGCCATCCTGGCACCCATGAAGGGCGACATCGTCACGGTCAAGTGAGGGCCTGGGGGGAGATGCAGGCCGCCCCCCTGGGCGAGAACGACTCCCAGGCTCGACCCGCACCGAAGTACGAATTCGACGTTCGTCCCGACTGACAGGTGCGGGTTGGAAGTTCCCATGCGCACAGGTTCAGACGGAATATGAGCCTCCTTCCCGCAGCGTCGATCTCGAATCTAGACAGCGGCGGCCATCCCGGACCCTCGACCACAGCCCCTCCCGCATCAGCTCGGCGCCGGCTGCAGCAACCCGCGCAGCGTGGCGCCACCGGGGTAACGCAGGTCGTCGACCCGCCAGCGGGACCCCTCCCGCAACAGCAGCACCTCCACCTGCCAGTCACGCGAGCCGTCACCCAGCCGGATGGGCACGCTAGCGCGGGCGCCGTCGATGCGCGCACGTCCCGGCAGAAAACGGTCGGGATATTCCTGCGAGTCGGTGAAGGGGTCGCCGTTGATCGGCGGCACTTCGTCCTGCGGCCGTGGCCGTTTGAAGTAATCGGCGATGGCGCCGCGCAGGCCGGGCGTCAGGTAGGCGCGCTTGCGCGCGACCGAGGCGGCATCGAAAACCATATCGTGGGTCATGTGAACATGCAGCAGGTTCAGTGTCGCCGCCTCGGGCGATTCCGCTTCGGCGGCGCGGCTGAGCGTCCACACGACGTTGTCCAGGCCCAGCAGCGCCTTGCGCGATGTGATCAGGTGGTAGTCGAAGAGACCATTGTCGCAAGTCACCTGCAGGCTCAGCAGCGGCAGATGCGCGATCCCGAGCCGGCGCGCGGCCTGTTCGGCGGGCGGCGGCAGACTGCCCTGGAACAGGCCCGGTGCCGGCGTCAGGACGAATTCGTAGCGGGCCGTCGCACAGGCCAGCGGTTCGGGCGCTTCGACCCTGGTCGGGGTGAAGCGCAGGGACTTGCCGGCGAGCCGTCGATCCGTCGGCACCTGCGTCTTCGCCGGCGCCCAGGACGCGACCACGCCCCTCTCGAAGCGCCAGTCCGCCTGCGGCAGCCAGGCCTCGAACGCCCCCGCACCGTGCGCTGCCAGGAAAAGGAACGACGCCACGACCGTCCGCCGGACAGCGCGCCAGCGGCGCCGGAACGCACGCGTCAGCGCACCGCTTCGGCCGTTCGTCATCGTCTCGCTCCTTTCTCCATCCCCATGGAACAGCGGATAATAACCCGAATGGCGCCGGCTTCCTGCACCGCTTTTCACAGCTACCGAGACTGGGCCAATCGCGGTGCAAATCACCGCCCCAGGCGCTCCGGCCGGCTCCCGGTCGTGGCAACAACTAGACCTGTTCCGAAATCGACAGTCTGCGCAGCATGTTGCGTCGCTTGCGCTGGTGCGCGTGCATGCGCTCCAGGACACCGTTGAGGAAACGCACCGCCTCGACGATGTAGGGCCCCTTGTTGAGCATCACGGCTTCGGCACGGCCGCTCATGACGGCATCGGAGACCTCCGCACGTGTCGGTGCGCCGGTCTTGGCCAACCCCTCCAGCACCTGGGTGGCCCAGATCACCGGCACGTGCGCGGCTTCACACAGCCAGAGGATCTCTTCCTGCACCTCGGCCAGACGCTCGAAGCCCACTTCGACGGCCAGGTCGCCGCGCGCCACCATCACGCCGACCGGCGGCGAGTACAGGGCGGTCAACAGCAGGTGCGGCAGGTTCTCGAAAGCTTCCCGGTTCTCGATCTTGAGGACCACGCCGATGTCGCCGCCGCCCAGTCCGTCGAGATGCCGCTGCAGGAGCCGCACGTCCTCCGGCGTGCGCACGAAAGACAATCCAAGCATGTCCACATGCCTGACCAGAAACGCCAGGTCATGGACATCCTTGTCCGTCAGGGCCGCGATGCGAAGTTTGGTGTCGGGCAGATTGATCCCTTTCTCCGGCCGCAGCCTGGCGGTTGTCGGGCCTGTGTCGCCGATCCGCACGACGATCTCCCGACCGTCGTTGGCGATGACGCGACTGGCGATCTTGCCATCGTCGAAACAGATGAGTTCCCCGGCCTTGGCGGCTTCGAAAACGGCATCCAGGGAGCACGAAATGCGCGCCGGCTCGATGATCCGGCCCTCGGCGTCGCGCACGGCGGCCCGCCCCGGGAGGCCATCGCGTGTCAGGATCAGTCTGTCGCCTACCGCCAGCTCGATCGGCGAGACGACCTCGGGCAGGGGACCGAAACCGCCTTCGGCCATCACCTCGCCGTCGCGGAGCAGGCGCGCCTGGCCGCCCTCTTCCACGTAGGCCGTCTGGCTCGACAACGCCAGGCACGAGGCATTGCGCACCTCCTGCACCACGAGTTCGCGATACTTGCCCCGGCAGTCGTCAAAAGCGATGACGTCACCGGCAAGCGCCGACTCGATCAGGTGACCTTCGACCGGCAAGGTGAAACCTACACCCGGAGGCGCTGGCTCCGGCGCCGTGGCCGGGGTCAGCCAGACCTGCGCCGGCTCGCTCACCGTCCCGCGCAGGTCGCGGCGCGGCCGGTACTTGAGGACCCGTCCGGGTGATTCGATCATGCCGGTGCGCAGCTTCGGACCCGCCAGGTCGGCATAGATCTTGGCCGAGCGACCGAGTTCCCTCTCGGCACGGTGCAGGTTGTTGATCATGCCCAGCCAGGCTGCTTCGTCGTCGTGTGCGCAGTTGATGCGCGCCACGTCCATCCCGGCAGCCAACAGATTGCGCACCAGCGAGTAGTCGACGGCCGCTTCGCTGGGCATCGTCACCATGATCCGCACCGAACGCTTGCCGGCCGGCGAGCCGAGAAGAAGCTGACTGTGGTGGTCGAGGATGATCGTGCCGTCGTCGATGCTCAACGGCGAGGCCGGAGCCTGCCGGGGCCGCGGCCTGCCGGCAAGGCCATGCAGGGCCGCCAGTACGGCATCCAGCGAACGGAGAGTCTGCGCCTCGCAGCCGCCCAGCGAGGTGAGGCCGAGAGCGCTCAGTTCCTCCTGCAGCGGCCGCAGATCGATCTGCCGCAGGGCGAGATAATGTAGCAGGTTGCGGGCGCTGGCCTGATAGCTGGGCTCGATACCCTGAAGGTGTTCAACATGACTCTGTTCGAGCGCCATGGCGCGGGCACGCAATTCACTGATCCTCCGGATCAGGCGTTCCGCCTGCGGGTGGCCCGGGCCGGCAGCGGCCTTTGCGCCGTCACTCTGGCGTGGGTTGTCCTGGCGTTGCCGGGTTTCGTTCATTGGCTGCTTTCCGTCCGCGAAATGGCAAGGGCGTCGCGAGTCCCGCTTGCGCGCTCGCCACCGCAGGCTACTCCGGCAATGTTTCGCCAGCGTGACGACAGCGAGCAGCCATCGGGATGGGCGCGCCTCGCGAGGCGCGACTTCATGGGCATAGACCTGCGCGATCGCAGCCAAAGGGGGAAATCGCGCGGCATGGCCGCGCCCTGGGGAATCACGCCAGCTATCGGCATGGTCGTCTTCCAGCGCCGTGGTCACCCCTGGGTCATGATCGACGACAGCCGAAAGGACCCCGGCCACTCCGCGAACGCCCCTGGCGAGGGCGCTGCCCGTCGCCGTCAGTCCAGCCAGCGGATCGGCGACGCCAGTTCCGGGCGCTTGCCTCGCTGCTCGGTGTAGTGTTGCGCGATGGCCGCAAGATCGATCGCCGAATCGCCGGATAGCGTCACGTAGGCAAGAATCCCGGCCTCGCGGCGCGTGTAGTCTACAAAGCCCAGCGCCACCGGCACATCCGCGGCCAGTGCGATCCGGTAGAAGCCGCTCTTCCAGCCGCCGGTCAGTCTGCGCGTGCCTTCCGGGGCGACAACCAGGAGCAGCCGGGGTGTGGCTGCGAACTGCTCGACCATTTCGGCGACGAAGCCCTGGCGGATTCGCCGATTGACGGGGATACCCCCCAGATGACGCAGCAGTCCGCCAAACGGCCAGCGAAAAAGCGAATCCTTGGCCACCCAGCGGGCCTCGAGACCGAGCCCGAACTTGCCAAGCAGAGCGTAGAAGGCGTCCCAGTTGGAGGTGTGCGGATAGGCGATCAGCACGGCGCGGGCCGGCCGCTCCGGCGGTTCGCGCAGTGTCCAGCCCAGCACTGCGAGCAGACGACATGACAGGATCTTCAGCATGTGCGAAGTGTAACCCGTGTGATGGGGCGGAGCGGATCAATCGCCGACCCGGTGGCCCGCTTCCCTGGCCGGGCGCCCGATCAGAGCTGGTCAGTCGAAAGGGCTGGAAACAGACAGGCTGAACCTGCGGATATCGTGCCATGCCTCGACTCTAGGCCCGGAAGTCTGGATTGACGCATTCTCAAAGGCACGCTACTGTCTCGACTCCGAAGCGGTATCTATCTCTGGATGCACATGGCTGATTCATCATCAACACTCCCCATTCATCCATTGCTGCAACCCCCCTCTGCTCATTGGCGGGCAGTGGTACGTCTTTACCGCGCCGTCACCTTGGGCGGACTGTTGCTGGCCATGCTGCCGCTTGCCCTTGACGGCCCACAGCCAGTCGCCGGTCCGGCTGGCTTCATCAGCCTGCTGGTCATCGCCGCCCTATTGCTGCAGGCGCCACTGCTGGTCATCAACGTCTTCCGTCGTCGCTTGCTTCGGCAAGTATCCGCCGTCATTGCCACCGTACCGGGTCACCCGGTTCAACTGCGGACGGAAACCACCGCCCGCGAGCTCGTCGTCCGCCTGACCGAGCATCGCGATGACGAATCCAGGGAATCGATCCGTATCCGCTGTGATCAGGTCGTTGGCGACACCGTGCCGCCGATCAATACTACGGTGGCCGCCATGCAGCATCGCGTCGATCCGGAAACGTCGGCGACACCCGGTCCGGCCAGGTTCGCCATTGTCTGGGATCGAGGCGTGCTGTGGGGGCAAGCGCCCGATGCGGCGCGCGACCGGCGCAACATGTGGCTCGGTGTGGCAGTTGTGGTGCTGGTTCTCGAGAGCATCCTCGCGGTCACCGCTGCGGCGTACTGGAACGACTATCGTACCCTGTCAGCCGAGTGGCAACGGGCCGAGGCCACGCGCGCCTGGCCCGTGACCGAGGGATGGCTAAGCAGCAGTCGCCTGGACGAAACCCGGGTGAGTGTCGGGCGCGGCTGGCGCCCAGCCTGGCAGGCAGAGATCCATTACCGCTACCGTGTCGCCGATATCGTTCATGGCGGCAACGTCATCCGCCAGGGCATGCGCCCGAACCGCGACAAGGCAGCGGTCGAACAATGGCTTGAAGCATATTCAATGCAGCGACAGGAGGGTGGCACGGTGGCTGTTTATTACGATCCGCAAGCCCCCGGCAATGCCGTCCTGGAAACGGGAGCAGACCCAGCGCTCGCCACCCTCCTTGGCGACGCGCTTGCTGGTGTCTGGATCTGTGTCATTCTCGGCTTGCTGGTGCTGACGGGCCTGCCGCTGGGAGTGCTCTGGCTGACCCTGCGGGCGAGTTCACGAGGCCAGCCAAGGAGCGCCACGCATGAATGACACGCCCACAGATCCCGCCAGGCTGACCGCCGTCGTCGATTACCACACCGTCGGCAGCCTGTTGCGGGAGGTGCTTTTCCCGCCGATGACCGTCGGAATTTTCCTGACCCGGGCTGGTAGCGGACTGCTGGGACTGGCAGCGTGGATGGTCACGGCCCTGGCCATCGCAATGGTCCTGATGAGATTCGATGTCGCACGCACGACGGCAGGCATGGTCGGCGTAGTGACGCCGGTCATCGTCGTGATCGTGCTCAACAGCCTGGGCGTCTTCAATCGCCGTGGGGCCGGCGCCAAGCCTCTCCGACAGTTTCATGAATGGCTTCTTGCCGTCGCCAGCCGGGGGATGGGCCTCGAGGCCACCCACATCGTTGCAGCGCATGTCGATGCTGACCAGGCACTGCAGTTGCAGGTCAGCGACGCCTGGTTGCAGCAACCGGCAGACAAGCGGCTGCGCGATCTGTCGCAGTGGTGCTATCTGTGGAACTGGAGCCTCGTCAGCCGAGAGGGCACAAGCGCCGTGCGCATCGTACTGCATGATGCGAACGGCCAGACGGTCGGCGGTACCGGACCACAGGGGGGTGACGAGGTGTGGCTTGCCTATTAAACGCGATGTGCAACTTATACTCCGTGACCAGCCCTTCGAAATCCAGCAAGGGTCGCCCCAAGGACTGGTTGATCAGGACGCACCAGGTATGGGCAGCGACTTTCCTGTAGAGACGGGTTACCCACTGCCAGAGTTTCCGTGCGCCGATCCGTTCGGCGGAGAAACGTTCTGCCAGCTGTCCGATGACGGTCTCGACACGGCGACGCACCGATATCCTGTGAGCCACCAGGGATAGGGGGCGAGAGTCCGCCATGTTCTTGCGTAATCAGCACGAGGCCATGGAAGCCAAAGTAATCCTCCTCTTTAGAAGTGCAGAAGCCCAAATCCGCTTCGCCCCGAAAGAGGGTGTAGCGATCCACTCGCTTGGGATGGCACACGGGTATCCGGAATCCATCCACGAGATACCCTTTCGCTTCGAATGCCCTCAGCCTCTTGGCCCCGGGCCGATGCAGAAGGGCTTTGACGTGACCGAGCTTGGCCAATTGCCGGACGAAGGTCGAACGGTCGCCCAGATGGGGAAACCATGCGGCCCAATGCCGGCCGAAGTACGCCCAAATGTCCTTGTCGCTGCGGTAGCCGAGGACGGTGCCGATGAACGCCGTCGTCAGGGCCTCAGCATCCGGCCATCTCAGCATCCGGCCATTTCGGCGGGAACCCTCGCTTGCGCGGGTTCCCGCCCGGAACGACCGGGTTCAGAGCCTCGCAAACCAGGCAATTGTTAAACATGATCATAAGGACTCAGCTATTCTTGTACTTTTCAAATTCATGGCTGTGTTTTCCATGCTTACATTTGCACAGTTTTTCGGATTTCTCGTGGCCGCTGTACTGATTACAGCATCGCCCGGCCCCGACAATCTCATGATCCTTAGCATGGGAATTTCTAAGGGGCGCAAACAAGGTATCATCTTCGGATTAGGGTGTGCATTAGGTTGCCTTAGCCATACGGTACTCGCAGTTATTGGCGTGAGCGCGATTATTGCGGCATCACCCATTGCATTCACTGCACTGAAAATTGCTGGGGGGCTCTATCTTATTTGGCTAGGCATAAATGCTTTGCGTAGCCGAGGCGGTGCCAAGGTAGAAAAGGTTCTAAATGACGAGCAAGCTCTGACGAAGCTGTTCTTTAAAGGGGTGTTTGCCAACGCGATCAACCCGAAGGTGGTTTTGTTTTTTCTATCCTTCCTGCCTCAGTTCATCATCCCATCCAACGGAAACATCAGTTGGCAGATGGCCGCGCTGGGAGTCACTTTCACCGCGCAAGCGGCAGTACTTTTTGGGCTGCTAGGTTACTTTTCGGGATCACTTGGGCAATGGCTCAACACTAGGCCCAAGGCAGGTGTAACTCTTGATCGCATAGCAGGGGCCGTTTTTGTCGCGTTGGGTTTGCGATTAATCGTTTCACGATGAATGCCTGCTTTGGGTCGATGGCCGACATACCCCATTGCTCCAGTAACGCGATGTGCAACTAATGAGAAGCCATGCTGACCTATGCCGGGTTCGCAACCCTCGGAGTCGGTCATGCCCCTCGAAACCTTCATGGTCACTGTCTACTGCCTTGTTCGCGAGGCGCTGAACATGTCGTTCATGGTGGGAACCCGCGCAAGCGAGGATTTCCCCCAAAATTGTCGATTGCTGAGGCCCTGACGATGGCGTTCGTCGGCACCGTCCTCGGCTACTGCAGCGACAAGGCCGTCGTCTCTGTACGCCGCCCTGTCGAGACCGTGATCGGACAGCTGGCAGAACGTTTCTCCGCCGAACGGATCGGCGTACGGAAACTCTGGCAGGTAACCGTTCACGCCCCCCAGCAGATGGGTGGCCAGCCCCCACGGCGGTGCCTGCGGACGCACGAAGCGGCTCTTGAGCTCTTTGTGCCGGAGCGCAGTCCCTCCAGAAGCGAGTAGGCAATTGGTCTAAGCGTTTTTTCTTAGCATGTTATCGGTGTAAGCTGAGAAACGACATACGGTTTCGTTGGGTTTGAGCGTGATCTGCATTAGACTGATCGCCGTTGACCGTCGCCCAACCCGTCTTGCCATGCATCTGACCGACCACGATCTTCGCCAACTCGACCGCGATGCGCTGTCGCGGCTTGGGGAAGAGGCGGTGCGGCGGTTGGCGGAGCGCCTGCTGGCTGATCTCAAGGACGCGCGGGACCGATTGAACCAGGACTCCCGCAATAGTTCGTGTCCGCCCGGCAGCGATTCGGTCTATCGCCAACCCCGTGCGGGCTCGGAGCGTGATCCGCCGACGGACACTACGCCTGACGAGCCGCCGACGGTAGCGGTCGGCGAGACCGAAGAGACGGACGGCTGAGGCGGGCGACGACGGAGCCCCGGTGGCAAAGGCGCCTTCCGGCGCTGCGGCCCCTGCTGCGCGTCGCCCGGGGCGGCAGCCGGGTGCGCCCGGGTTTGGCCGAAACCAGAAGCTGACCGTCAACGCCGTGCTCGATCATTGGCCAGCACGATGCGCGGCCTGTGACGAGCCCTTCGCAGCCGAGCCGGTGGCCCAAGCCTACGGTGGCTACGACGAAATCGAAGTGCCGCCGGCTGATCCGAACGCCCCAGGCCTGCGGTTGTGGGTGACTCAGCACCGGTTCTGGGAAGCCCAGTGCGGATGCGGCCACTGCAGCCGCTATCAGCCGCCACGTGCGGTGGTCCTGCCCGAATGGGAAGGCGCACGGGTGGATGCCCAGCAGATGCTCGGGCCGCGCCTGGCCGGGTTGATCGTCATGCTCTGCCTGCGCTATCGGCTCTCGCGCGCCAAGGTCCAGGAACTCCTCTGGGAGTTGCTCGGGTTGCAACTGTCCGCCGGACTCCTCGACCAGACCATACGGCAAAGCGCCGGCCAGGTCGCGCCGGTCGAAGAACTGCTGCGGGAGGAGATCGAACGTGCCGGCCTGCTGCACCTGGACGAGACGCCGTGGCGAGAAAGTGGCCTGTTGCTGTGGGTGTTCAACGCCGTGACGACGGTGGTGTATTTCATCGGCGCACGCAGTGCCGAGATCTTCGTCAATGCCCTGCAGGGCGGTTTGGCTGGCTGCCTGATAAGCGATGGTTACGCGGTCTATCGTTCGTACCTCAACCGCATCCGCTGCCTGGCGCATCTCCTGCGCAAGGCCCGCGGATTGGCCGAGGCCACTTGCCGGCACACCAGTCAGGTCGGGCAGCAACTCCTCGACCTGCTGGGTGCCCTGATGCAGGCGACTCAGGCCGCCCGCGACGGCCCTTCCGAGGATTTGGCCGAACAACAGGCGCCAAACCTGGCCCAACTCAAGGCCTTGTGCGAACGCCATCAAAACAGTCCCTTCGCCAAACTCGGCGAATTCTGCCGGGAAATGCTCAACGACTGGGAAGCAATCATCCGGCCGCTCCTCGACCCCAGCCTGCCGCTCACCAACCATGCGGCCGAGCGTCTGTTGCGCCACTGGGTCATTGCCCGTCGCCTGAGCTTCGGTACCCGCAGCGAACAAGGAACCCGAGCCTTTGCTTTGCTCGCCAGCATCATCGATACGTGTCGCGCAAGGAAGGTCTCCGCTTGGGATTACCTCTCCACCGCCCTCCAGGCTGGCCGCCAGGGACTACCCATGCCGCCTTTGCCTGCCGTCTCGGTAGGGGGGTGATTGGTTACTCTGGCAGTGGGTAACTCGTCTCTACAGGAAAGTTTCCGCCCATACCTGGTGCGTCCTGATCTACCAGTCCTTGGGGCGACCCTTGCTGGATTTGGAAGGGCTGGTCACAGAGTAATAGTTGCACATCGCGTTATTAAGCGGCTGCCCAGACGCCGATGGACAGGCCTGACAAGGGGTAGGCACCTGCACAATGCCTGCGGGTTCGTCTTCATGGCCGACAGGAACGGCGAGAGGCAACAACCGTTTATCCTTCACACGGCACAGGATTCGGTTTTTGAAAACAGTTGGAAATTCACGATCACCAGGGTTTGCTTATTGCCATTGAAGCGACTGCCGAAGTCGCGCAGGCAGGCGTCGATGTACTTCTTGAAAGTGGCGAACGTGTCGTAATGGATGCGGTACAACACCTGTCTTGACGAAGCGCCACAAGCTTTCGGTGAGGTTCAGGTTGGCTACCGTCTGGTTGTCCGTGTGGGGCGGGCAGTTCTCGAAATCCTGATTTAGCCTTTCCGCGTGTGCATCCCACTACCCCTTCCCCTGGCGGTAGTGCTCGGCCAGTAGCCCAGGCAGGCCACCGTCTTGCAACTTCCTCACCTTTTCAGTGACGGTGTCTTCATCCACCCACACCCCGTCTGCTATCTCCTGGTGAGCGTAGCCTTTACCCTTTAGGTAGACCACATTCAGCTTGTTTTTTACAGGCGCGACGGCTGGGGTTCCCACTCGCCTCCTAGTGCAGTTCGTCGAGTTGTGCTTCGGTGAGTTCCAGGTTGATCATCTTCAGGCTTCAAAGCGGGGTGTTCAATGCCCCTCACCCAACATTGGCTTGATGTAAAACCGAAAATTCGGCCGCGCGCAGTACAGCGCTACAATGGAACCATCACGTAAACCCGGTGTCTGCTTTGGCTGAGCGGTGATCGTCTGTCACTAAATGCACACAATAACCCACAAAACATGCCCCGGAGGTCCTCCAGATGACCCGTTTCAGTCTACGTATACAACTCCTGATCGTGACCATTGCCCTGGCCAGCGGCTTCCTGGTTTTCGGCGCCTGCACCTGGCAGATCATCAAACAGACCAAGATCGGCAGCCCGCATTACGATCGCATCGTCCTCTACAAGGATCTGGTCGCGGACATCCTTCCCCCTCCCAACTACATTATTGAGTCCTATCTCACCGTCCTGCAAATCGCCAACCCCGACCGGATTGACGATATTGCCATACTGATCGGCAAGCTACAGCAACTGCAGCAGGACTACGACAAGCGGCACAGGTTCTGGACCGAACAGTTATTGCCAGCGAGCATCAAGACTCGTTTCCTGAACGACGCGCATGCGCCAGCCGTGCGATTCTTCGAGATTGCCAACAAGGAGTTCGTGCCAGCCGCCCAGGCCGGTGACGCGACAGCGATACGTACCTCGATGTACAAACTCTCTTCTAACTATGCCGAACATCGCAAGGCCATAGATGATGTGGTTTTGTTGAGCAGCCGGGAACAAACAGAGGTTGAAACCAGTGCAGCCGCTACCGTCCAATCCGGTCTGAGCTTGCTGCTCCTGGTCTTTCTCCTGAGTGCTGCACTCGCTGCCGCCGCCAACTACATCTTTGGCAAATCCCTGCTGGCAGGCATTCGGGAAGCCCGCCAGCGTTTGGGAAACATCGCCAACGGACTTCTCGATCAGCAACTCAAATCAAGTAAGCGGACCGATGAAATCGGAGACCTGCTGCGCTCCCTTGATACCACCACCAGCAACCTGCGGCTGACAGTCGGGGAAATTCGTGCTGCTGCCCAGACGGTCAGCACTTCCGCTGCGCAGCTCTCTGCGACCATCGCCACCATTGCCGACAGCGCGCACAGTCAGAGTGCCTCGGTCAATGACATGGTAGCCACCGTGGAACAGATGTCGAGCGGCATCTCGATGATGGCTGCAGAATCCGATGCCGCGAAAATCCAGGTCCAGCAGGCCGGTGAACGCTGCGATCAGGGTAGTGCCGAAATCACCAGCACGACACGAGTGGTAGAGCACCTCACGAACGATGTTCAAGGCACCGCGGAATCGATGCGGTCACTCGGCGAACATTCCCGTGAGATTTCCGGTATTGTCAGCGTGATTCGCGAGATTGCCGACCAGACCAACCTGCTTGCCCTCAACGCGGCCATCGAAGCGGCCCGCGCCGGTGAACAGGGGCGTGGTTTTGCAGTCGTCGCCGACGAAGTGAGAAAGCTCGCTGAACGTACTGCTCAATCAACCGACCGCATCACCACGATGATCACCCAGATCCAGTCAGGCATCGAGAATGCGATCAGCGCGATGGGGTCGGGATCGCTAAAAGCACGCGAAAGCATTCACGCCGTCCAGGCAGCCAAGGCGACGATGGACGCCATTGCCGTCGAGACCGGCATTCTGATCAACCATATCCAGCAAATTGCCCAGGGACTTGGTGCGCAAAACCAAAGCAGTAGCAAGATCACCGCGGCAATCTCGGGCATCGCCATTGGTGCCCGGGAGAACAGTTCGGCTGCCGCGCAGGTATCCACTACCGCGACAGACCTTGCCACGACAGCGCATCGCCTGCGTGCTGCCGCCGAGTTCTTTCGCCTTTGAAGGACATCGCCATGGAACTGGCAGGAAAACGCATCGTCCTCGGTGTCAGCGGCGGCATTGCAGCCTACAAGGCTGCTGAACTGGTTCGCCTGCTAAGCAGCGAAGGCGCCTCGGTGCAGGTGGTGATGAGTGAAGCGGCGACGCACTTTGTCACGCCGGTCACCTTCCAGGCGCTCTCCGGCAAACCGGTGTTTACCGATCAGTGGGATCGGCGAGTCGCCAACAACATGGCACATATCGATCTTTCACGGGAAGCCGATGCACTGCTGGTCGCCCCCGCTTCGGCCGACTTTCTCGCCAAGGTGGCCAACGGACTGGCCGACGACCTGTTGACCACCCTGGTCCTGGCACGCGACTGCAGGCTCCTGGTTGCCCCGGCGATGAACCGTCAGATGTGGGAAAACCCGGCAACCTGCCGCAACATCGCCAGCCTGCGTGCCGACGGCGTGGACATCCTCGGTCCGGCCTGTGGGGATCAGGCCTGCGGTGAAACCGGGCCGGGACGGATGCTCGAAGCGGCAGAGATCCTTGCCGAGATGATCGCCCACTTTCAGCCAAAATCGCTCGCCGGCAAACGCGTGTTGCTGACCGCTGGGCCAACTTTCGAGGCGATCGACCCGGTACGGGGGATCACCAACCTGTCTACCGGCAAGATGGGCTATGCGATTGCCCGCGCCGCCTGCGAAGCAGGTGCACAGGTAACCCTGGTCTCCGGGCCGGTCAGCCTGCCCTGCCCGCTGGGGGTCAGCCGCATCGAGGTCAGCAGCGCCCTGCAGATGCACGCCGAGGTACACCGTCAGGTCGCCAGCAATGACGTTTTCATCGCCGTCGCCGCCGTCGCCGATTACCGCCCGGCCAATCCCAGCGCGCAAAAGATCAAGAAAGGCGCGCAGCTGAAGCCGCCAACGATCGAACTGGTGCAGAATCCGGACATCCTTGCCGAGATCGCTGCTCTGCGCGCACCACCGCTCTGCGTCGGTTTTGCTGCCGAAAGCGAGAATCTGCACAAATACGCAGAACACAAACGGCGCAGCAAGAACATCCCGCTGCTCGTCGGCAACCTGATCGCCGACGGCTTTGGCGGCGACGACAACACGCTGATCCTGTTCGACGATGACGGTGCGCACCCGCTGGCACCCGCGCCCAAGCTCCAGCTTGCGCGCCAGCTCGTCAACCGTATTGCCGTCCTGCTCGGGCGGCGCCGATGAGCCGCCCGGACCTTCGGGTAGACGTCAAGCTGCTCGATCCCCGCTTGCGTGACCAGCCACCGCATTATGCCACCACCGGCTCGGCCGGCCTCGACCTGCGGGCTTGCATCGCCGAACCGGTTGAAATCCGGCCTGGGGAAACGCTGCTGATTCCGACCGGCATCGCGATCCATCTCGGCGACCCTGGACTGGCAGCGATGATCCTGCCGCGCTCGGGACTCGGCCACAAACATGGCATCGTTCTTGGCAACCTGGTCGGGCTGATCGACTCCGACTATCAGGGCGAGATCATGGTGTCGACCTGGAACCGCGGTCAGGAACCCTTCACCTTGCAGCCACTCGATCGTCTGGCCCAATTGGTGGTGGTACCGGTCTTGCGAGTCGAGTTCGAGGTTGTCGAAGAATTCATCCGCAGCGCACGTGGTGCATGCGGTTTCGGGAGCACCGGTCATTCCTGAACGGCGGTGGCCAGACGTTCTACCTGCGCTCGCTACGCCCCACCACCAGTAACCCGGCAGCGACGAGAAAGGCCAGGAAACATAGACCTGACCAGTTGGCCATCGACAGTCCGAGGAACACCCAGTCCCTGCTTGAACAGAAACCGGTGGCCATGAACAGCGATGGCCAGTGTACGCCAAACCAGTCGACGATCTGCTCGATCAGCGTCGGCTCACCAAAACCACATTCCATGCTCGCGTTGGGCAGATACTGCAGCCAGCTCTGGTGGGCCGCAGTCGCCAGTCCGCCGGCTGCAGTCAAGCCGAGCAGCACGCCCCAGAAGCGGGACCCGCCGGGCAACAGCACGCCAGCCAGCGCCAGCAAGGCGATCAGCAGATAGAGCAGGCGTTGAAAGATGCACAGGGGACACGCCTGCAGCCTCATCACCTCGCCGAGCAACCATCCGGCCAGCGTCAGACCGAGCGCCATCAGCCCCAGCAGGCCAAAGGCGACACGTGGCGAGACACGCATCGGATTCGATCAGGCCAGTACATAGCTGCGCAAGCGCAGCGAGAGTTCCTGCAACTGCCGAACCCCGGAGTTCTCGGCACGCTCGCACCAGTCCTGCAGCGCACGCAGCAGATGCTCGCGGGAAGCGTTCGAGCGCTCCCAGACGGCCGCCAGTTCCTGGCGCATGGCATAAGCAGTTTGCAGCGCACGGCTCTCGCCGAGCAGCAACTCGAGCCGACTGCGGTGTTCCTGCGGAACGGCATCGGCATCCGCCGCCAGCCAGCGCTTCATGCCCTTGAAGCGACTACCGTCCTGTAGCGTGGCAAGTTCCTCGCGGTATACCTGTTTCAGCGAACGGGCGTACTGAGAGAGCACATCGTAACGGTTGACGATCACTGCCTGCAGGGTATCGAAATCGACGACCGGCCGCAGATCCCCAAGACGCGGCCTGGGTGCCACCTTCTTCACATGCGCCAGGCCAAGCGCAGCGAGGATGCGGATATAGAGCCAGCCGATGTCGACCTCATACCAGTGAATCGACAATCTGGCGGAAGTCGGAAAAGTGTGATGGTTGTTGTGCAGCTCTTCTCCGCCAATCAGTATCCCCCAGGGAGAAATATTGGTACTAGCGTCCGGAGAACTGAAATTGCGGTAGCCCCAGAAATGCCCAAGACCGTTGATCACACCAGCCGCCCAGAACGGAATCCAGGCCATCTGCACAAGCCAGATCAGCGTGCCTGCCAGCATGCCGAAAACCGTGATGTCGATGAGCAGCATGAGCAGTACGCCAAGCTTGTGCCACGGCGTGTAGAGATGGTTCTCGATCCAGTCATCCGGTGTGCCGCGGCCGTAACGCGCGATGGTGTCCTGGTTGCGGGCCTCCCTGACGTAGAGGAAAACGCCCGCCCAGAGAACCCTATGGATGCCGAACACCTGCGGACTATGTGGATCTTCGGCAGTCTCACACTTGGCGTGATGCTTGCGGTGGATCGATGCCCACTCGCTGGTCACCATGCCGGTGCTCAACCACAGCCACAAGCGAAAGAAATGTGCGGCCAGCGGATGCAGATCCAGAGCACGATGTGCCTGATGGCGGTGCAGAAAGATGGTCACCGAGGTGATTGTGACATGCGTCAGACCCAGTGCCATCAACACATAAGCCCACCAGGGCCAATCGACTAAGCCAGCGTACATAAACCATCCTTTAAGGAGCAGACTCGTGATTCTAAGGCAATCAGCCGCCGCGCCAAAGCGTCTTGTCACAAGCCCGCAAGTCTGACCAGCTCTGGAAGTTGCGCTGAAGGCAAGCTAATCCCGGTCTTCTGGCCTGCGGGTGTGTACGCACCGCCACAAGCCGTTATCATTGGCAAATGAAAACACGTATCCTGCTGGTCGAGGACGATGAGCGCCTCGCCGATCTGACTGCCGAGTACCTGCGAAAGAACGATTTCGAGGTCCTGATTGAACCACGTGGCAATACCGCCCAGACACGCATTCTCGACGAGCGACCCGACCTGGTCATTCTCGACGTAATGCTACCCGGCAAGGATGGATTCGAAGTCTGTCGCGCCGTCCGCCCGCACTACGGCGGGGTAATCCTGATGCTGACGGCACGCGACGAAGACTTCGACCAGATCCTTGGTCTTGAACTGGGCGCCGACGACTACATTGCCAAACCGGTTCAGCCGCGCCTGCTGCTAGCGCGCATCAAGGCCCTGCTGCGCCGTTCGCCGGTCAATCCGAGCAACACGGGCAACAACACTGCGGAATCCAGCGAACCCTCCGAACTGGCTTTTGGCCGCTTTCGAATCAGCCAGGCGACACGCAGCACCCATCTCGGCGATGATGCCATCGACCTGACCACGGCCGAATTCGATCTGTTGTGGCTGCTTGCCCGTCACGCCGGCAACATCCTGTCACGCGACGATCTGCTCCAGGAGTTGCGCGGCATCGGTTTTGACGGACTCGACCGCTCGATCGACGCCCGCATTTCAAGGCTGCGCCGCAAACTCGGAGACGATCCGGAAAACCCGACGCGAATCAAGACCGTGCGCGGCAAGGGCTATCTGTTCAGTAAGCATGACTGGCAATAGCAACAAGCTGCTCGCCGTCCTCGCGACTTACAAGCCGGCGCCCTGGCGAGGGCGCTACAGCCTGTCCCGACTGTTTTTCAATTTCTACCTGCTGGTCATGGGCTCCTTCGTGGCTATTGCAATCTTTGCCGACTTCGTCATTTCGACTGCGGTCAAGGGCATCACCGACGACTACACCAGCCGGTTCATGCGTGGCACGGTGCTTCTGATCGAAGACGAACTGTTCCGCAGACCACGTTCGGAATGGCCAAAGGCGATCGAGGCGCTCGATCGGAAATTCGCCTACAAACTCAGTATCGTAGACCGCTGGACGCTCAATCTACCTCCGATACAGGCGGCGAGGCTTGATAGTGGCGAACTGGCGATTGATGTACAGGGAGACATCATCTACCACCGCCTCAAACAGACTCCGCAAATTCTAGTTGTCGGCCCGATCTCGCCCGAGCGCAACCCGGAATACCCGCGTGGAATTCCGCTCGACCTACGCATCAGTCTGCTGACCTGGAGTCTGATCGGGGTCTGTCTGGCGATTGTCGTATGGCTATGGGTGCATCCGGTCTGGCGGGACCTGGAAGCGATGCGCCAGACCGCACGCGCCCTCGGCGAGGGACTCTTCGAAGCACGTGCTCCAAGCATGCGCAGCAGTGCTTTCAGACCACTGGCAGAGACCCTGAACGGCATGGCCGAGCGTATCCAGCGACTGATCGCAACACAGAAGGAGTTGTCGAGTGCCATCTCGCACGAGTTGCGTACCCCGATCGCACGCCTACGCTTCGCGCTCGAGATACTGGCGGACACCCCTGAACCCTGCGAGCGCGAGCGTTTGTGGCGAACGATGGAAGCTGACCTCGATGAACTCGACGGCCTGATCGATTCCAGTTTGACCTATGCCCGCTTCGAGCGCGAGCAGCCTGAACTCGACCTGACCGCAGTCGAGATCGCTCCCTGGCTTGAAGAACAGGTGGAAGCCAGCCGCATGCTGGCGCGCAGGCTTGAACTGCGGGTCGACCACAGCACCTTGCCGCCGCTGCTGCGCGTCGAACTCGATCTCAAGAGCATGCCGTATGCGATCACCAACCTGCTGCGCAATGCCATCAAGTACGCTAAAACACGGATCATCGTCAGTGCAGAAGTCCTTGGTGACCAGATCCAGGTGCACGTCGACGATGACGGCATCGGCATACCGGTTGATGAGCGTGAACGCGTTTTCTCAGCCTTTACCCGCCTCGACCGTTCGCGCGACCGTGCGACCGGAGGTTACGGCCTCGGACTGGCGATCGCACGGCTGGTGCTCGAACAGCATGGCGGCAATGCCAGCGCCGCGGCATCGCCGCTTGGCGGGGCACGTTTCACGCTCAGCTGGCCACTGTCACAGAACGTCACGGAAAGCTGACGCAATTGCTGCAGACGGAGCGTCTGGTCCGCCCCTATCATCCCTTCCCATGTACAGAACGATGCCAAAGGAAGACCAGATGAGCGACTTCAACCTGAACTGCGAGACCTTTCTCGCCACCTCGCGCCAACACTTTTTCGCCAGCGACGCGGCCTCTGCCGACCGGCAAAGCATTCCTGAAAGCGATTCCACGGGCCATTGCGGTGAGAAAGAGCACGGCGGACATACTGGTAGATGAGGGGGGTGGCGCACCCCCCGCCGCCCTTTCCGTTGTCTGAAGGTATCGGTATCTTCATTGGGATCGTCGCCTGGGATGTGCTCAGAGCCGGAGAAATGGAACTTCTGAAGGCTTCTCTGATCGCCGCAACCGGCGCGCTGATCTGGTACGGCGCTCGCTGCTGGCTGAGCAGGCGCAAGCACCGCGGATCTCTTTGAAAGCCTCAGCGAATGGTTTGGTCTCCTCCCCTGTAGCCCATCGCAACGATGGGCCTTCAATCCCGTGCCGACTTCGGCGCGGGATTTTTTTCATTGCGGGAATCATTATCCACGGTCGCCGGCAATACCCCGCCCAGCAGGCGCACCTCGCGCTGGGGAAAGGGAATCTCGATGCCGTGTTCGCGGAATGAGTTCCAGATCATCAGGTTGATCGCCGAACGGACGCCACCGGTCCCCTCCTGCGGGTCGGCAATCCAGAAACAAAGCTCGAGATTGATACCACTTTCGGCAAACAGTGTCAGCAGTGCTTGCGGCGCAGGTTCGGCCAAGACGCGCGGCTGTGCCTGCGCTGCCTCGGTCATCAGGCGCATCGCCTGCTCGAGATCGGTGCCATAAGCCACCTGCACCGGTACCATCACCCGCAATCGTGAATCGGTGAAGGACTCATTGCGCACGATGTTCGACACCAGATACTCGTTGGGAATGATCACCTCGGTACCGGCCAGTGTGCGCAGGACCGTATAGCGGGAGGTGATCTGTGTGACGACCCCGGAAGTCGTCGCATCGAGAGCAACCAGGTTGCCGATGCGAATCGATCTGTCGAGCAGGATGATGAAGCCACTGACGTAATTGCTGGCGATTTTCTGCAGTCCGAGTCCGAGACCGACCGCGAGGGCACCGCTGAACACCGATAGCGCAGTGATGTCGATACCGACGATCGATAGGCTCAGCAACAAGGCCACCACCGACAGCACCGCCTTGACCAGGCGGCCCAGCACCACGCGCAGATTCGAGTCCAGCGTCTCACTGGCAAGCAGGCGAGTCTCGATCTCGCCCGAGAGCCAGAGTGCGACCAGAACCGTGACGACGACGGTCACCAGGCCGGTCAACAGGGTCCACAGGTCCAGTTTCTGCTTGCCGACGTGAAAATTCACCTGTTCGAGGATCTCGATCAGGGGTTCCGCTAGCCCGGTCAGATAGAGCGCCAGGCATAACCAGATCGCGGTGGCGATGAAGCGCTCGGAACTGGCCAGCCAGCCACTCGGCGAGAAGGCGTGGCGCAGAACATAGATCACCGCACGCACCAGCGCCATCGAGAGCAGCAATGGCACGGCCAGATCGAGCAGGCTGACCGGCCCGAGCTGCCAGTGCCGGAAACTCTGGCGGACAATCAACACCGACAGCAGCGCCAGCAGGGGAAAAGCGACGCGCTTCAGGCTGCCGGTACCGAAGGCGCGCAAGGCTCCGTGCGCCGTGCTCGCGCGCGCGAACTCGTGCCGTCGACCGAAGCGCGCGCCCCCCCAGGCGAGCAGCAGACTCGCAGCCAACGCCAGCACCTGCCAGAGAAAAGCCGGCTCCCGAAAATCCCGCCAGAGTTCGAACAGCAGGGCAAACATCGCCTTTTCGTTCATCGCCGGTCCATTACCGCCGCATAAAAGGCGTCAGTCCCGTGCTGATGGGGAAGCAATCGCAGGCGCTCGCCGACGTCGATCGCGATCCCCTGTCTGGCCAGGATGTCCTGGGCCGAACAGGGAACAAAGTCCGGGTGCTGCGCCAGGAAAGCCTGGACCACGGCATCGTTCTCGGCTTCGAGCAGACTGCAGGTCGCATAGACAAGGCGTCCGCCCACTTTGACCAGGCTTCCGGCGGCGGCGAGAATCGCCGCCTGTTTGGCACACAGCTCGGCAACACTTGCCGGCATCTGCCGCCACTTCAAGTCCGGATTGCGACGCAGGGTACCCAGGCCGGAACAGGGCGCATCGACCAGCACTCGATCGAGTTTGCCGGCAAGGCGCCGGATCTTGACGTCACGTTCGGATTCGATCTGCAGCGGATACACATTTGACAGGCCAGAACGTGCCAGGCGTGGTTTTAGCCTGGCCAGCCGCCGCTCGGCGACATCGAAGGCGTAGAGACGGCCCTGCGAACGCATCAACGCCCCGAGCAATAAGGTCTTGCCACCTGCACCCGCACAGAAGTCGGCGATCATTTCACCGCGCCGGGGCTGCACCAGAAAACCCAGCAACTGGCTGCCCTCGTCCTGCACTTCGATGCTGCCATCGATGAATAACGGATGCTTCGACAGAGCTGGCTTGCCGAGCAGACGGATTCCCAGCGGCGAATAGCGACAGGCCTCGGCCGCCAGTCCGTCGGCCAGCAAACGCGCCAACACCTCCGACCGACCCGTCTTCAGGGGATTGACGCGCAGATCCAGCGGTGCCGGCTGGTTGAGGCCGTTTGCCAGGCGCTCGACTTCATCGGCTGCGTACTGCGCCATGAACTCGGCGTACAGCCAGTCGGGCAGATCGAGGCGAACCGCCGGCGGCAGTTCATCAATTTTCACCGCCTTGGCCTGTGCTAGCCATTTGCTCTCGGATTCGCTCAGAACACCCTCCAGCTGGCGCCGGTTCATTCCCTGCAGGCACGCCAGCACGGCCAGGAGCAGTCGCCTTGAGGTCAGCTCGTCGGCACAACGCGCCGACAGCGAGCGCTTTCGGCGCAGCACCAGGAACACCGTTTCCGCAATGAAACCGCGATCGGCATGGCCGAGTTCGCGGTGCTGGCGAAAATAGCGGGAAACAACCAGGTCAGCCGGAAATACCGAGCACAACAATTCCGACAGCAACGCTTCGGCATGACGAAAAAGGGCATGAGAAAAACGCGCGCTACTTGCGGTCATTGGGGTTCCTGGCTGATTTCAATGATGGTCGCAACCTGCACGTAAAGATCGCCCTTACGGTCCAGATGCTGAACTTTTACCGGCAACATCGCATGCTGATAAGCCAGCCAAAGCTCGGTCGTGGCCACACCTGGTACGCGTAAGTGCAGGCAGTGAAAAGTTCCTGCCGGAATCTCGAGGTCCTCGTCACCGACGACTTCGACGCGAAAATCCGCGTACTTCTTGCCGGTCACGATTGGCAAGCTGCGACCCGTACCGAGGTCAGGCAGCAAACCCAGCTGGTAGGGAAAACTCAACAAGTCCTGAGTACCGGGGCGTAAGGCCTGCGCTGGCCGACCGTCGATACGCAACTGCAGGGCCTCCCAGTCGAATTCGGCTTGCTGGCCGGTTGCGCGCCCCCTCTGGTGAGTCACGACCCGCTCGGGGAGCAATCCGGCAGGGGTCCACCGTCCGCGACTTTCGATCTCGAAACGCAATGGTCTGAAAAACCCGACCAACCCGCTGGTTTCGGTCACCGCTGTGATCCGGTAGCTGCCGTCGATGACCTCCCAATCATGGATCGAGAAACCGATCTCAAAACCCTGATCGCCGCGATCGACGCGATAACGAATCCTGCCATGTGCCGGCAACTGCGACGCCACCGGCGCCGCCGCGACCGACGGCAAGGAGGAAGGCGGCAGATCCGGTGCGGCCTTGGGCATTTCCGTCCCCTCCTGTGCGGGTTCCGGGCCAGGTTCCTGTACTGGCTCCGCTGCAGGCACCTGCACCGGCGAATCACGAACGGTCATTACCGACGACTGGGCTGGCACAGCCGGTGGGCGCCGCGCAGAACGCCGATTCGCGGCCTCGGGCTTCACAGGCCTTGCCGCTGGCGGCTGTGGCGTTGGCGTTGGCGTTGGCGGCATCTTGAGTTCAACGACCAACATCGGCGATTCGCTGCCGGTTGACAAGTCGACATCCGGAGCAAAGAGCACCAGTGAGTGGACACCGATCGAGGCAATGAAGGCGATGATCAGAACAACAGGCATCGGCTCGCCAACCTATCCGGCAACGGACTGCGGAGCAATCAGCGCCATGCCATCAGCCTGCGGCATATCCAGCCATACGCGTCCGTTGCGCAGATGCAGGCGACCTTCGGCAAACCAGCGTACCGCCAACGGGTAGACCTGATGCTCCTGCACCAAAACGCGTGCGGCCAGCGTCGCCTCGTCGTCGTCATCGAGTACCGGCACGGCCGCCTGCACGATGACCGGTCCATGATCCAGGTCGGGAGTCACGAAGTGTACGGTGCAACCGTGAATCCGAACACCCTCGGCCAGCGCGCGGCGGTGCGTGTGCAGGCCGGGAAAGGCCGGCAACAGCGAAGGGTGAATGTTGATCAGGCGATTCTCGTAGCGACGCACGAAAGCCTGCCCGAGAATCCGCATGAATCCCGCCAGAACCACGAGATCCGGTGTAAAACCGTCAATCGCGGCGGCGACGGCGACATCGAATTGTTCGCGCTCGGCAAACCCTCGATGGTCAATGACGCACGTCGGCACGCCGTGTGTTTCGGCCGTCTGCAGGCCCATGGCATCGGGCCGATTGGAGATGACGCCGACGATACGCGCCGGGATCGCTCCGGAGGTCGCAGCATTCAGCAGCGAAGTCAGGTTGCTGCCCCGCCCGGAGATCAGGACCACCATCTTAATCATGCGCTAGCCTTGCGATGTTGCAGCCAGCCGACCAACACCGGCAGCAGCGAAATCAAGATGATCACGACGATCACCAGGGTCAGATTCTGCTGAATCCATGGAAGATTGCCAAACCAATAGCCCGCCAGAGTCAGCGAGCCGGCCCAGCTGACTCCACCGATCAGGTTGAAAAAGGCGAATTTTCCGTAGTTCATCGCGCCGATGCCTGCCACGAACGGCGCGAAGGTGCGGAACAGCGGCAGGAAACGCGAAATGACCAGGGTCTTGCCACCGTGCTTCTCGTAAAAGGCGCGTGTCTTGTCGAGTGCCGTTCGGTTGAAAAAACGCGATTGTTCCCACTGGAAGACCTTCGGCCCGAGATAGCGACCGATCTGGTAGTTGAGCATGTTGCCGAGCACCGCTGCGACAATTAGCACCGCGAGCAGGACGCCGATCTGCATGCCCCCCAGCGCTGCCAGCGCACCGGCGACGAAGAGCAGCGAATCACCGGGCAGGAAAGGGGTCACCACGAAGCCGGTCTCGCTGAAGATGATCACGAAAAGAATCGCATAGATCCACGGCCCATATTGCTGCACCAGCATCGCCAGGTGCTTGTCGAGGTGCAGGATGATATCGATAAAGCTGGTCAAGTATTCCATTGTCAAAAAGGAGGCTGGAAGCAAGGAGCGATTCTACCGGAAGCCGGGCCGGTATAATGAGCCGATGCCTGAAACCACCCACATCCATCTCCTGCCCGATCTCTTGATCAGCCAGATCGCTGCCGGCGAAGTCATCGATCGGCCGGCCTCGGTACTCAAGGAACTGCTGGAAAATGCCCTTGATGCCGGCAGTTCGACGATCCAGATCCAGCTCGAAGAAGGCGGCGTCAAGCTGATCCGCGTCATTGACGACGGTGACGGCATTGCACGTGACGAACTAGAGCTGGCACTGGTCCGCCACGCGACTTCGAAGATCAGTTCGCTCGATGACCTCGAACGGGTCGGCACGCTCGGGTTCCGTGGCGAAGCGCTGGCCTCGGTGGCTGC
The DNA here is from genome assembly GCF_000584975.1 of Candidatus Accumulibacter cognatus. Taxonomy (NCBI): domain Bacteria; kingdom Pseudomonadati; phylum Pseudomonadota; class Betaproteobacteria; genus Candidatus Accumulibacter; species Candidatus Accumulibacter cognatus. The sequence goes on from NZ_JDST02000096.1 coordinate 50,343, forward strand.
CGTCGCGCGGGTTACCATTGCCAGCCGGCAGCAGGCCGGGCAGCATGCCTGGCGGCTCAGTGCGGAAGCAGGGGCAACGCCCGAACCGGCCGCCCTGCCCTTCGGAACCGTGCTCGAAATGCGCGACCTCTATTACAACACGCCTGCACGCCGGAAATTCCTCAAGTCCGACAGCACTGAGTTCGCCCATTGCGCCGAGGCCGTCAGGCGCATTGCGCTGGCCCATCCAGAAGTGGGGTTCACGCTCACGCACAATGGTCGCGTCAGTCTGCACATGCCCAGGAGCGATGTGCGCACGCGTGCCGGTGCGATCCTTGGCGAGGAGTTTCTGGCCGAGTCGCGCTGCCTTGACGCCGCCGCCGGACCACTACGCGTCTTTGGCTACTGCGCGCTGCCGGCCTACTCGCGCGCGCGCGGCGACGCCCAGTACGTCTACGTGAACGGCCGCTTCGTTCGCGACAAACTATTGAACCATGCACTGCGCGAGGCCTACCAGGACCTGCTGCACGGCAGCCGCTACCCGGCTTTCTGCCTGTTCCTGGAGGTCGACCCGGCGACTGTCGATGTCAATGTTCATCCACAGAAGACCGAGGTCCGCTTCCGTGACGCCCGCGCGGTGCACCAGTTTGTCTTTCATGCCGTGCAGCGGCTGTTGTCGGGTCCGCTGGCAACGCCGCCAGCGCCAGGCGCCCAGACACCGGCAGCACACGAGGCATCATCGCACGAGCCCGATCATCCGGCGCGCGCAACCCAGGCCGGGCGCCCGATTTTCGTCAACCGGGTGGCGTACCAGGGTTCGCTGGGTATCCGCGAACCCGCCAGCAGCCATACTTACCTTGCGTTCGCCCAGGCCGCGCAAACCCCGGCTTCTCTGCCGCCAGCCACTGCCACGATAGAGACCGAAGCCGCGCCGCTCGGTTATGCCCTCGCGCAACTGCACGGCGTCTACATCCTGGCGGAAAACCACCAGGGTCTGGTAGTCGTAGACATGCATGCGGCGCACGAACGCATCCTGTACGAGAAGCTCAAACACGCGCTCGACGAGCAAGGACTGGCGACGCAGGCGCTGCTGATTCCCGCGGTGTTCAATGCCGAGGCGATCGATATCGCCACCGCTGAAGAACACGCCGAGGCACTGCGGCAACTCGGTTTCGATCTCGCACCGGTGGGTCCCCGACAGCTTGCGGTGCGTGCCGTTCCGGTTCTCCTGCAGGCCGCCGACCCGGCCGCACTGGCACGCTCGCTCTTGAGCGAACTGCGCGAACATGGCGTCACGCAACTGCTGACAGCAGCGCGCAACGAGTTTCTGGCCAGCATGGCCTGTCAGGGCGCAGTGCACGCCCGGCGGCTGCTGTCGCTGGCGGAAATGAACGCCCTGCTGCGTCAGATGGAGGAAACCGAACGTTCCGGACTCTGCAACCACGGCCGCCCGACCTGGACGCAGTTGAGCATGACCGATCTCGACCGCCACTTTCTGCGCGGCCGATGAGCAAGATCGCAGCGCACCCGGACGATCTTCCTCTGGCAATCCTGCTGATGGGACCGACTGCCAGCGGCAAGACCGCGGTGGCGCTCGAACTGTCACGGCGTTTCCCCGTCGAGCTGATCAGCGTCGATTCGGCGCAGGTTTTTCGCGACATGAACATCGGCACCGCCAAACCCGACGCAGCAACCCTGGCTGAATTCCCGCATCACCTGATCGACCTGATCAGCCCGCAGGAAGCCTACTCGGCAGCCCGTTTCCGTGCCGACGCGCTGCGCGCAATGGCCGCTATCACGGCGCGTGGCCGCGTACCCTTGCTTGTCGGCGGTACCATGCTCTACTTCAAAGCGCTTGTCGACGGCCTGGTCGACTTGCCGGCAGCCGACCCGGCAACGCGTGCGGCGATCGACCGGGACGCCGCTGCACGGGGCTGGCCGGCGCTGCACGCCGAACTCGCCGAGGTCGATCCGGCAACGGCCGCACGCCTGCAGCGCAGCGACGCACAACGCATCCAGCGCGCGCTCGAGGTCTTTCGCCTTTCCGGCCGCCCGCTGTCGGCGTTGATCATGAACGGCGAGAAAACGGCGCCAGGCTACCGCTTCGTGTCGATCGGCCTGCTGCCTTCGAATCGCAGCGCCCTGCACCAGCGTATCGCCGACCGCTTTGCCGCGATGCTCGCCGCCGGTCTGGAAAACGAAGTCGGGTGGTTACGCGGAAAATACCAGTTACAGCCTGCTCTGCCGTCGATGCGCTGTGTCGGCTACCGGCAGGTATGGGAGGTTCAGGACGGCCTCGCGCCACGTCACGAACTGCGCGAGCGTGGCATCTACGCCACCCGCCAGCTCGCCAAGCGACAGATCACCTGGATCGGCAACACGCTGCGGCCACGGACTGTCGATTGCCTGAGTCCCGACCTGGCCGGTCAGGTCAGCCGGCTCATCGGCCATCTCTTTGCCTGACGACAAATCATGAGGGAGTTCATCAATGTCAGAGCAACTGCGATCATGGAGCAGATCCAGAAAATGAACGCCCGTACCCGTTTCATTCTTGCGGTCATCATTCTCGGTCTGCTGATGACCGGCCCTTTCGTGGTGACAGCGCTGCTGATCTGGGTGAGTGCGCAACCCGCCGAGCAAGCGTTGCTCGTCCAGTTGGTCGTGCCGCACCTGTCTCTCGGCACGATGATGACCCTCTTTGGCTTCATTGTCGGTTTGCTGGTCATCCACCAGCTGTTTCGCCAGTATGTCCAGGGTTTGCTCAAGATGGCCGAGAACCTGCACCTGATGCTGTCTGCGAACCGCAACTTCAGGGTGACACCGGAAGGACCACCGGAAGTCCAGTTACTGGCGCAGGCGACGAATGACCTGGCACAGCAGCGCGATGGGCTGATGGACGATGTCGAGGCCCAGATCGCTGCCGCCAAATCCTCGGTCGAGGATGAAAAGAACCGCCTGGCGGCACTGATGTCCGAGCTGGCGCAAGCGGTGGTGGTCTGCAACCTGGATGGTCGCATCCTGCTCTATAACAGCCGTGCCAGACTGCAGTTCAGGGCCCTGGCACAAGGCAGCACGGCCGGAACAGGCGGTGCGCTGATTGGTCTGGGTCGCTCGATCTTCTCGATCCTCGAACGGAATCAGATCGACCACGCGCTTGGGGTGGTTCGTCAGCGTCTGCACAAGAGCGCCGCCGCAGCAATCGCCAACTTTATTACTGCGGCGCGGGGCGGGCAGCTCCTGCGCGTCCAACTGGTGCCCGTATGGTCTGCCAGCACGGATTCCCGGCAGCGGCAGATGACCGGTTACGTGCTCACCGTGGAAAACATTACACGCAGCCTGGAACAGGAATCCCGTCGCGATCAGGTGCTGCAGTCGCTGACCGATGGCAGCCGTGGCAGCCTGGCCAACATCCGTGTCGCCGTCAGCAACCTGACGGACTATCCGGACATGGAAGCGGAAATACGCGAACGTTTCGTCGGCATCATCAGCGACGAAGTCCTGCGCATGAGCCAGCGTCTCGATCAGACCATGAGCGAGTTTGCCGACTCGCTGAAAACCCGCTGGCCGCTCGAAGACGTGCTCGGAGTCGATATCATCGCTGCTGCCCAGCGTCGCATCGAGGAACAACTGAAACTATCCAGCAAGACCGAGGAAGTCGACGAAGTCCTGTGGCTGCGCGCCGAGAGCTTCTCGCTGGTGTTCTCGATCTGTTTCCTGGCATCGCGTCTGGTCGATCATTATCAGATCAAGGAATTACGCTTTCGGCTTCTCCCTTTTGGGAAACTCGCCTATCTGGATCTCATCTGGGCCGGGCACGCCATGTCATCGGAGACTTTCTACACCTGGGAAAACGATGCCATGCAGATGAAGAAGGAGAGTTCGCCATTGTCGCTGCGGGATGTCATTGACCGCCACGGCGGCGAGATCTGGTACGAGCGTGAAAAGGCCGCGCATCGGGCCTTCTTCCGCTTCGTCCTGCCGGTCGCCTCTCCGGAGACCATGGCGCCTGGAGAACTGGTCGACGACAGCGGTGCCCGCCCCGAGTATTACGACTTCGACCTGTTCCATTTCAGTGATCAGAATATCGATCTTGACCGGCCACTGGCGGATCTCAGCTACACCGTGTTCGATACCGAGACCACCGGCCTCGAGCCTGCGGCCGGCGACGAGATCATTCAGATCGGGGCAGTGCGCATCGTCAACGGCCGTCTGTTACGGCACGAGATTTTCGACCAGCTGGTGAATCCGGAGCGCTTTGTGCGACCCGAGGGGATCCGCATTCACGGCATCACCGACGACATGCTGCGTGGGCAACCGAACATTGACGTGGTTCTGCCCGCCTTCCATGATTTCTGCAGCGAAACCGTTCTGCTTGCGCACAATGCGGCCTTCGACATGCGCTTCCTGCAACTGAAGGAAGCGCGTACCGGCGTGGTTTTCAGCCAGCCAGTCCTCGATACCTTGCTGCTCTCGGGCGTGCTGCACCCCAACCAGGACTCACACCAGCTCGACAGCATCGCTACGCGCCTGGGGATCGCCATTGACGGCCGCCACAGCGGGCTTGGCGATGCCTGCGCCACCGGCGAAGTGTTCCTCAAGATGCTGCCCCTGCTGGCCCGGATGGGGATCGTCACGCTGCGGCAGGCGCTTGCGGCTTCCGAGAAAACCTACTTCGCACGCGTCAAGTACTGAAGCCCGATGCGCGCCGGGACTAGAAACCGGAGCCTGGCTGCTTCAGGAACTCCTCTTCCTCCGGCGTTGAGGCCCTGCCCAGTATTGTATTGCGATGTGGATAGCGGCCGAAACGATCAATGATGGCTTTGTGGCGGAGTTCAAACTCATAGTTGCTTGCCGGTGCCCACGCTTTGTAGAGGCGCTCCGCCTCAATATGAACTACGGTCGACTCGCTGTGCATGTAGGGCATGAGCAAGAATGCTCTCTCGGTCGGCGACAACTGTTCGAGCGCCCCAGAGGCAACCGCTTCCTGAGATAGAGCCAGCGCCAGGGGATCCTGGGAGAACGCTCCGGGTGTATTTCTATGGATATTTCGAGAGAACTGGTCTAGAACAATAATCTCGGCCAAGCGCCCTTGGCGCGTAGAACGCCAGGTGAACAGCTCACTCCGAGCCGCTTGATCGAGTACTGGCAGGAAACGACCCCTGATCCGGGCATCGAATTCCGGGTCAACGATCCACCACTGCTTGGGTTCAGCTTCCTTGAACCAGAACTCCAATACTTCCTCGAACATAATCGCTCCGTCACGGACACTTTTTGGGGCTAACGCTTGAACTGAGCGGCCCCGCCGGTGTGAAGGGTTAGGCGTCACCTTTGCCCAGCGCGCCCACGCGCCAGGGCGGCGCGTCTACTTCTTCTGGTTCTCGTTCCTGGATTGGCGTGTGCGGTCGAACTCGATGCCAGCCTTGACCTCAGCAATGGCCGCATCGACCGCCTGGATGGCCTTGACACGATGGCCACCCTTATCGAGGGTCGCTCGCTGCAGGCTCTCTTTGGCCTGCTGAAGACTGGCGAGTGCCGCCTCCATATTCGGCTGATCCGCCAGCGTCTGGCCAGAGACGAACGCGGATGAAGCGATGACGATGGCCAACAGGGTCTTCATGTATGTACTCCTTGTTCGGTGAATAGAGTCATTGGGATGCCCTCGAATGCAGGCGAAAAACACCTTGCTGGACCAGACCCGGGCTTTCGGCCTGGTATTGGCCAGAAAAACCGCTCGCCGAACACGCACCGACCATCTTCAGCAGGAAGCCTTCGTTCATCCATCCCTGCATCATACACTGCCCTTCCTGATACTGTCCCTGCAGGACGCCGGTAGCGAACAAGGGCGGGAAAACCCGGATGGCAGCCGTCACGCCGGTGCCGAAACGGCGCAATTGAAACTGCACCTGGGCGGTCGTGCCGACAGTGAGATTGGTGGCGGTTCCTTGCATCATGACGTCGAACCCGGCCTGTTTATCGGGCACTGTGATCGGCGGCAGCGCCGGCTGGCGCTCCACCGGCGGCTCCGACCTGGCTGACTGGGATTCCTGTCGCACCGGCTCACGTTCCTTCTGCGAGGCGCTTTTCAGCGCGGCCAGACGACGCCGGGCAACGGCAGCAAACTTGCCATCCGGGTACTGTTTGAGGTAATCCTCGAAATCGGCAGGGTCCTGGCTGGTGCGCACCGACTCCCAGAGCGACAACTGGACCGCCATCGGGTCGACGCCCGCTACCGGCGGCGGCTGGGCGGCAGACGCCGGCGGCGACTGGACGACCACCGTGGTCGGCCCAATGAAATAGAAATCCTGGGTCAGCGACGAATGATCCCAGGGAATCTGTTTGCCGTTGGTCTGCTCCTTGACCTGCTGGCGTACGCGGGTCAACATCTGCCGCACCTCCAGTCCAGGTGCGGCCAGGTTTTTCAGCAAGGCCTCGGTGAACGGACTATGGTCGGTCTGCCCGTCTTCCGCCACATTGCCTGGCTGGGTAGCGAAAACGATCAGCGAGCCCTCGCCGGCGGCAATCTGGGCCAGACCGCGGCCAACGGCGGCCGAACGGGTCCCCATGCTGCGTGCCAAAGAACGGGAAAAGGGGTTGTCGCGACAGGCATCGAGGAAGATCAGACTGACCGGGGTCGAAGTTTCCATCTGCGTCAGGACCAGGTCGGCGTCGACTGCAGCAAAAGGCAGCGAGCGCTCGTTTTCGATCTTGGCATCTGCCGGCACCAGGTAATTCCGGCCGCTGACCTGGAGGCCATGACCTGCGTAGAAGAAAAGGCCGACCTTGGCGCCCTGTAACTGGTCGCCGAAGCGCTTCACCGCCTGCTCCAGCCGGGCCTTGTCCGGATCGACGGCCAGTTCCACCTGGAAACCGAGTTTTTTCAGCGAATCGGCAACGGCGCGAGCATCCCTGGGCGGGTTGGGGAGCGCCGGGGCATTCTGATAGGCGCCGATCCCGACGACCAGCGCGACCTGGCCCTTGGCCGGGGCAGCGACCACCGCACCCCAGCCGAGCAGCATGAAAAGCGTTGCCAACAGCCGCAGGCATGGTCGTACCGCAGGCATATCGATCTCCCCGCATCAATGACAAAGGAAAATCATACACCCGGCAGAGCCGGATATGCTCACTGCGACAGCAGGTCGTAGAGGGCAGAAAACTCACCGGTCAGCTTGTGCCGTGGATCGAGGTGGATCATCGGCAGAGCCAGATGGTGCGACTCCCGGATCTTGATCGAAGCCGAAAGGAAGGCGTCGAGGATCGGCAAGCCCTCGCCACGCAGTTCGTCGACCAGGCGCAGCGGCAGATTGGCCCGTGCCTGATACTGATTGACGACGATTCCTTCGACGCGCAAGGAACGGTTGTGGTCGCTCTGAATCTCGCGCACATTGGCGATCAGCGTATACAGGGCACGGCGCGAAAAATCATCGCAATCGAAAGGAATCAGACAACCATCGGCGGCGATCAGAGCCGAACGGGTATAGAAATTCAGTGCTGGCGGAGTATCGATCCAGATCTCATCGTAAGCGGCAATCTTCTCCAGTGCCTCGCGCAGCTTGTACATCTTGTAGCGAGATTCAAGCTTGGGCTGCAATTCCTCGAGCCCGGGGTCAGCGGGCAGCAGGTCGAGACCGGGGAATGGTGTATGAATCACATAGGCACTGAGCGCCTCGGGAAGCAGACGGTAGCCAAGAATATTCTCGAAGAAGTGGACCAGGGTCTTCTGCTGCTCGTCCAGCGCCTTGCCGAGCAGGTAGCGGGACGCATTGGCTTGCGCATCCAGATCAATCAGTAGCGTCCGTCGGCCTCGTGCAGCAGCGATCGCGGCCAGGTTGCACGCGATGGTGGACTTGCCCACTCCCCCTTTTTGGTTGAAGACGACCCGGCGCATGATTTTTCCCAGTTCAGAAATAAGGATTTAAGGACAGTTTAGCCAACTCGGAGGCAGGCGTCGAGGAGCAGGGACAGAAACCTGGGGCCCTGGTCAGCAAGGAATGCGGGAAAGCGCTTGCCCTCGACAAGCCCTTTGTCCGAGAATTGGCAGGGTAAGCGGCCGCCTCTGCAACAAGGACGGGCACGGATTTTCCGGCACGGCGCCGCTCCGACCTCTTTCAGGGAATTTCTCATGAAGCTTCGCCTGACGCTGGAGAACGCAACGGGATTACCAGCCACCGCCACTGCGAGCATCGAGTTCGGCGCCCGCGAGAGTCTCAGCATAGGGCGCTTGCCAGGACTGGACTGGACCTTGCCGGACCCGAGCCGACTGATGTCGGGCAGGCATTGCGAAATCAGCCGCTCGCCCGAGGCTTACCTGCTCTACGACCTGTCGACCAACGGTACCTTCATCGATGGCAACACAACCCGGCTGACCAGTCCGCATGCCTTGCGGGACGGCGAGCGGCTGCGGATCGGGGCCTACCTGATCCGCGTCGAAATCAAGGACGACGGCGAGCCAGTCAGGCACGACGACCTGGCCGACGGGCATTCCCCGCCCGCCCCCGAACCGCTGCTGCAACTGACGATCGAGAGCAAGCCCACGTCTGCCGACCAGCATCCTCTGACGAAAACGCTGGGTCACCAAGGAGTGCTCAGGATCGGCCGGGACGACAGTAACGACTGGACGCTACCCGACCGAACCGGCGGCATCTCCCGGCGCCATTGCACGATCCGCTTCACGGACGGCGCATTCGTTCTCCAGGACAGTTCCTCCAATGGGACCTTCGTCAATCATAGTAGTGAGCGCATCAACGACCGCGTCAGCGACAATTACCCGCTACGCGATGGAGACCTCCTGTTGATTGGTCCTTACTTGATTGCCGTACAGATCACTGGCCTTGCGGACACTACCCCAGACGGCGCTACCAGTTGTGGCGTCGACCAACCCGCGCCTCTTCCGGTTGCGGACGAACCCCCCTCTGCCCAGGTTGCCCCCGTGCGCCCCGCCGGCAATGCGCGGCGCGGCGGTGACCCGGCATTGCTGCTTGCCGACCTACCGCCGGTTGCCCTGACGCCGGCCGAGCTTGGCACCGACAGGATGCCGGCGAACGTTCCAGCGGCCGACGACGGCATGACCCTCCTCGCGCGGGTGGTCAAGACACCGCCAGCACTGCCGAGCGAACCGGTGGTCACCCGGATTGTCGCGGAAGCCGCCCCTTCGCCCTCTACCGATGCTACCGACCCTACGCCGCCAGCGCAGGCGGCGACCGGCGGCGACGTACTGGCCAGCATGGCCAGAGGACTCGGGCTGTCGCCCGAAGACCTCGAAGAAACCGACGCCGCAGCGCTGGGCGAACGGCTCGGGCAACTGCTCCTCCTGATCACCGACGAAATCCGGCAATTGCAGGCCTTGCGCAACGCTGCCCTCGACCAGCCGCCTGGGGTACGCCCTGGTCCGGCCCCCAGCAATCCGCTCAGCATCATGCCGACCAACGAGGAAGCGCTGCGCGTGCTGTTCGGCCCACCCCGGCGTGCCTACCTGGACTGCCAGCAGTCTTTCCAGACCAGCCTCGCCGAACTGGGCGAGCACTTTCGGCAGACCGAGGCTGCCGTTCGGACCGCTGTGCAGATAATGGCCAACGAACTGGCCCCCGAGGCCATCGACCGTGCGGCGTCGGCCGAGAACCGCATGGGCCAATTGCTGAGCTCACGCAAGGCCAGGCTGTGGGACCTCTACGTCGAGCGTTGGGGCAGCCGCCAATCCTTGCAGCCACACCGACCGGTCAGTTCCTTCATCGCCACCTTCGCTGGCGGAACGGCTCGCGGCGACAAACTGGAAGAGAATTGACCCGGTCGACGCTTCCGCGAATAGAGATCGGTAGCCCTTGCGTGCCCTCGCCCGCCGACGAGCGTCTGGCAAGGCGAGGGCGAAGCCGGCACAGTCGACCCAGATCCGGCGAGCTTCCCTTCAGGGTTCGCTTTTGTTCATGGCAATGATCAGCGCCAGCATGCGGGCGCAGGAAGGCTCCGATGAAGTTTTTCAGCTACACCGATCCCGACCAACAGGTCACCGAAATAGTCGCTCCGGCAAGGCTGCGGCCTGTCCTGCGAGAGTTCTCGGACGATGAACTCGACAGCCTCGACAGCTTCGTCGCCGAATTGCGCTTTGCCACCGGCAGCCGGATCATCACCGCCGGCGAGCGCAGCGATGCCTTATTGATCATTGTTTCCGGCAGCATCCGTATCACCGCCGGCATCAGCGTCCAGACCGAGCGCGAAGTGGACGTTCTTGTCGAAGGCGAAGTGTTCGGGATCTCCTCCTTCCTTGATGGTGAAGCCAGCGCGATCACCGCCACTGCCCTGCAAAGTACCGAGCTGCTTGCCTTGCGACGGGATTCCTTCGCGCAGTTGGCGGCCTGGAAGCCGGCACTGGCGATCGCCCTGCTCCAGGATCTCGCTGCCTACACCAGCCGGCGCTTACGCCAACTGCAGACGGCGTTTTAATCCTTGACCCGCGAAACCACGCCATGAGCCCCGAGCACTTCTTCGCCAATTACACCAAACGCAAGTCAGCCCTGCCCAAACCCGTGTGGCAGGTCTTGCGCGTCCTCACCCTGCTCGCCACCCTCGGCTTTGCCATCCTGCTGACAGTCGATCCCGCCGTCGGGCTGAAGCTCTGGTGGGGTCTGGCCATTCCGGTCCTGCCAGCAGTGCTGGTGATTGCGCCCGGACTCTGGCGGCAGGTCTGCCCGATGGCCTTCCTCAACCAGATTCCACGCATGACCGGCGTCAGCCGCAGCCTGCCGCTTCCCGGAAAATGGAAGGAGCGTGCCTTTCTCATTGCCGTTGCCCTCTTCCTTGCCTGCGTCGCCGCCCGCTCGCCAGTTCTCAACCACGCAGGCGGACTGGTGGCCGCTGGCATCGTCGGCGTGCTGATCGCGGCCTTCGTCGGTGGCCTGGTATTCGCCGGGCGCAGCGGCTGGTGCGGAACCTTCTGCCCGCTGGGGCCGATCCAGCGTACCTATGGCCATGCCCCACTGGTCGTCGTTCCGAACGGCTATTGCCCGACCTGCGTTGGCTGCCAGAAGAACTGCTACGACTTCAACCCGCGCGGCGCCATCTTTGCTGACCTCGTCGATTCCGACCCGCGCTACGCCAGCCAGCGCCGCCTGTTCATCGGCCTGCTGCCTGGGCTGATCGGTGCCTATTTCCTGCAGGGACCGACGCAGACCTATGGCTACGAACTCTATCTGGCCATCCTGCTTGCTGCTTGCTGCGCCTCTGCCGGTCTATATGCCATCGCCACCAGCTGCTTCCCCCTGTCGCCGCATCGCGTCGCGGCCGTTTTCGCCGCCGTCGCGTTAGCCATCTTCTACTGGTTCGGCGGCCCCGTTGTTCTCGGCACCCTCTCCCACTTCCTCTCCTTTACGGCACCGGAATGGCTGACGGTTGCGAGCCGCGGCGTCGGCGTGGTCGGCGGGCTGATCCTGCTCGGCACCAGCCTTTACGCCGAAGGACTGTTCGCCAAAGCCGCCGCCCAACCCGCACAGCGCGCCCCGGAGCCGAGCGGCAGGACGCAGATGCATACCCGTTTTGGTGGCAAGCAGGGGGCGGAGGTGACCGATCGGGAAACGAAGATCGCCTTCCCGGTCCCGAAAGGCGCGACCCTTCTCGATGCCATCGAGAGTGCCGGGCTCAAGATCAACTATGGTTGCCGGGCCGGCCTCTGCGGTGCCGATGCGGTGGTCGTGTGCGCAGGCAGCAAGCACCTGTCGCCGGCTGGTGACGACGAACTGGCGACGCTGCGCCGACTGGGATTGGAAGGCAAAGCACGGTTGGCATGCATGTGCCGGGTCAGCGGCCCGGTGCTCATCGACCGCGACCCGAACTCCAGCACAGCGGAACAAACCGAGGCAGCACCCGCCGCGCCGGAAGTCGACCATGCGCTCGGTACAGGCATTTCCCGGGTAGTGATCATCGGCAACGGCATCGCCGGCACCAGCACCGCGGAACAATTGCGCCGCCTGAGCGCCTCGCTCCAGATCGACATGATCACCAGCGAACCGCTCCACTTCTACAACCGCATGGCCATCGGCCGGCTGATCTATGGCCGCACCGGCATGGACGGACTGCAATTGATCCCGGATAACTGGTACGCCAAGAACCGCGTCGAGGTCTGGCGCAACTCGATTGCCCGTGCAGTGGATCGGCAGAACAAGCGCGTTCTCCTCGCAACTGGCGAATCCCTGCCTTACGACAAGCTGATCCTCGCCACCGGAGCCCACTGCACGACACCAGACCCTGACTTCCTATCGTTCGACAACGCCTTTGTCCTGCGCTCGGCGGAAGACGCGCAAGCACTGCGCAATTACGTACAACTGCGGCGGGCACGTCACGCGCTGGTCGTCGGCGGCGGCGTACTCGGCGTCGAAGCGGCCGACGCCCTGCACCACCTCGGGCTGCAGGTCACGCTCCTGCAAAGATCGGACCGGCTGATGAACGCGCAGCTCGACCATCAGGGCGCCGCCCGACTCACCACTTACCTCGAAGGCATCGGTATCCAGGTTCTCACCGACGTTGCCATCAGTCGCTGGGAAAGCCAGGGTGCGACTTTGCGCGCCGCCTGGCTGGCACATGGGCCGTGCGCGCGGGCGGATTTATTCGTCGCCTGTCTCGGCATCGGCACCAACGCGCAACTGGCCCGCGCCGCCGGACTGGAAGTCGGCCGCGGGATCAAGGTGGATTCGTGCATGCGCACCAGCGACCCCGACATCTACGCCGTTGGCGACGTCGCCGAACTGCCTGGTGCCGTCGGCGGCCTATGGACCGTCGGCGCGGCCCAGGCGGCAACGGCCGCCAACGCACTGCTCGGCAGGAAGCAACCGTATCAGGCGCCACGCATCGTCCTTCAGCTCAAGTGCGACGGGATCGACCTGCGCAGCTTTGGCGAAATCGCCGCCAAGCCTGGCGATGAAGAATACACGGCGGGGCCGAACGACGCGGCATGGTGGCGCCTGATCCTGCGCCAGGGCGAATTGGTCGGCGCCCTGTACGTCGGCCCGCCGCGATCGGCCAAGGACTTCACCCGCGTCGTGCAGGCCGGAGCCGACCTGACGCCAATCCACGCGGATTTGCGGCGCGGCAATCTGTCGGGTCTCGCAAAACTGGGGACGGATTGATCCCCTGGCAATGCTCGGGGATGTTGCTGGGGTCAAGGATAGTGTCCGGGGCGATGTCGGCTCCGACGCAATTGCCGGAAGTTTCCAGATCATGGCGAACATCATTATGATATAACTACTCTTTTCGGCGTCTCCATTTCGGGTGATGACCCAGCACGCCTTGGCAAATAGGATTGCCACTTCGAATTGAGCCGCACATGACCATTGCGAGCGTCCGCATCTACTTCCACGCAGTAACCGAGGCACGCACGCGGAGTCTGTCGTCCTCCCATTGGGGCTTTGCGGAATGGTTCTCGCGCAGGCTCAGGCCCATTCGCGAGCAGCTTCGCGGCCCAGAGGCAAAGGGCGTGGACATCATGAACCTGATGCTCTATGAAGACCCGGAACACGCCTGGCAGCCAAATCAGTGGCATCAGCGCGACAACTCGTTCGAGTTCGACTTCGTCTGTGACCTGCGCCCGCTCGAGAAGAGCCCGGCCATCGAAAACATCCAGAAGCTGATGCACTTCTATGCCGAAGTTTCTGCAACTGCGCCGTGGCCACAGGCTCGTGCGGTCGCCGCGGCCTTGCGCCAACCGCTGAGTGATGTCGATCGAATCACGCTGCTTCCGTATTTGCAGTGGCCACGTGGCGAAATGGTCAGCGAAGCCAAGGCCAGGCGAGTGGCAGCAAATGCAGCCTGACCCTTCGCTCGAACGGAAAGGCCGTGTGGAGTCTCTTGTGAGGGATGGAGGACGATGTGAGGAACGGTGTAGGTGTTGATCCTTGGCTACAAATCACCCATGGCATCGGCAAGCGTGATGCATTACCCCTTGCCCGGTCGTTGACGGTTGTTCTGTTCGCGATGACGGCGGTGACGCTCAGTCCACCGCTCGCCGCGCTCGATATCTCGGGAGCCAGCACAGTACAGCCGGTAGTCGAGAAACTCATTCCCCTGTTCACCGCTCAGGGCGGAGAACCGGTCAAGTTGTCTGGCGGAGGAAGCGGCGCCGGGGTCAAGAACACTCTCTCCGGAACCAGCCAGATCGGAATGGTCTCGCGCGAGCTTCACGCCGACGAAAAATTGACCCTCAAAAATACGGTGATTGCCATGGATGCGCTGGCGATCATCGTCAACAAGGACAATCCGGTCAGCAGCTTAACCAAGGCGCAGTTGGTCGACGTGTACTCGGGCAAGATCAATAACTGGCAGGCACTGGGGGGGCCTGATCTCCCTCTCATCCGTGTCAGCAAGGAGGTCGGTCGCAGCACGCTCGAACTGTTCGAGCATTACACCGGTCTGCTCATCCCTGATCGTAAAAAAGCGACAAACCCACGATCACTGAAGTTTAGACACACGCG